>WAPH01000001.1 GCA_015520895.1 Nanobdellati archaeon
AAGGAGAGAAGTATAAGGTTATAGTTGCAACAGAATGTGGAACTTATAAGTTTGTTAGGGATTGTTAATTTTTAATATTATTTTTTATAAGGAAGGGGTTCCCGAAGGGGTGAAACCCCTTGTCTGAGCGTAAGCGAAGATAGTCACCTCATGCCGAAGGCATGACGGTGGCTCCCAGAAGGAAGGGGTTCCCGAAGGGGTGAAACCCCCTTGGTATGGGTATGCTCCGGCCGGGATTTGAACCCGGGGCAGTGGCTCGAGAGGCCACTATGTTTGCCAGACTACACCACCGGAGCATAATATTTTTTTAAAGTAATACATTATTTTTAAAATGTTTTACGCGACATTATACCTCTTATCTATCGGCTCTTTTTTTAATATTTTTTTAATATGTTCAGCACTCTTCTCTATTATTCTCATTAGGGCTTGTGAGGTATTGTATGCTATGTGTGGAGTAATGATCACATTATCGTACTTTAAAAGCATGTGGTTTATCAAGGCATTCTTATAAGAATGCTCCTTAAATATATCTTGATCATCTATTAGTATGTGTTCACTTTCTATAACATCTAATGCAGCACCACTAAGGATTCCTTCGTTCAATCCGTAAAGCAAAGCTTCATTCTCTACCACTTCACCTCTTGATGTGTTGATAATGTATACTCCTCTCTTAAATTTCTTTATATTCTTTTTATTTATTAAATGACGTGTAGATGGCAAAAGAGGTACATGTAAAGTGACTACGTCAGAATTTTTAATTAATTCTTCTAAATCCACATATTTTACATTATATTTTTCAATAAGGTCTTCTTTTTGATAAACATCATAAGCTAATATTTTTACGTCAAAAGAACTTAATAACTTTATTACTTTACTTCCTATTCTTCCTGTTCCTATAATTCCTACGGTTTTACCTTGTAGATCTTCACCTTCTAATTCCTCATGATTTATGTTTCTAGAAAACCACATTTCATGCATTATTTTCTTCATCTTTCTCAATACTGAAAAAATAAGAAGTAAAGTGAATTCTGCAACCGTTTCGTCTCCGTAATCAGGTACGTTATATACTTTAATTCCTTTCTTTTTGCAGTACTCTCTATCTATATGGTTGTAACCTGCAGATCTTGTTACAATTGCTTTTAAATTCTTCATTTTATCTATTAGCTCTTTGTTTATCTTTGAATAAATAAATACACAAGCAATTTCTATTTCTTCTAATTCTTCCTTTTTTAGTTTATTTAATTCTTTTTCAGAAAATTTGGCTTGGGGAAAATATTTCTTAAAAATTTTTCGTTCCTTTTCTTTTACTTCTGTAAAATAAATGTTCATTAATTACTCCCTCTTTTTCAGTACTGCACCTATCTTCTCTACTTTTTTTCTTAAATTTTCTGCAGCTTTAGCAACGATGTTTATATCTCGAGAACCTGTTATATTTATTCTTCCTGTATTAAATATTAAAACTACGACTGGTGGATCATCCATTCTATAAACTAAACCCGGGAACTGCTCTGGCTCATATTCACAATCTTCTAACTCGTAAACTAAAGTATTAAGATCCAGGCTTACTCCTAAATCTGCGCTTGCAACTAGATTAACAATCTTTATTTCTGGTTCTTTCTCAAATTCGATACCTATTGATTTAAAATCTTTAAGCATTCTTTCAACAGCTTTCTTAGCTTTCTCTATGTCATTTATTCCTGAGAGGATTGCCCTTCCGCTTGTAAATACTAAAGCTGTTGCTTTTGGATCCGTCATTCTATAAACTAAACCCGGGAATGACTCTGGCTCATACTCTGCAGAAGGTAACATATTGGCTATTCTATCTAAAGGTATTCTACCTCCAAAGTTTATTTCGATAACAACATTTGTAACTTTTATTTTGTAAGGGTTAGGTTCCGGTAATTTTATATCTAATCCCATAACATTATTATATTTAGATAATCTTTATATAATTTACTTTAAATAAACTTCATAATATGGTTAAATTTGCTCATTTAGCGGATATACATCTTGACGCGTGGAGAGAAGATGAATTTAAGAGACTTAATCTTTTAGCTTTTGAAAAAGCTATGAAAGATATCCTTAAAGAAAAAGTAGATTTTATAATAATTGCAGGAGATCTTTTTCACGTAAGCATACCTTCCATAAAATCTATGAGATTAGTTGCTAAATATTTTAAAAAACTTAAGGAACTAGGCGTTAAAGTCTTTATAGTACCAGGATCTCATGATTATTCTAAAGATGATATGAGCATTATTGACGTACTTGAAGATGCCGGGCTTTGTGTTAATCTTGCAAAAGGGGATGTAGATGAGAACGGAAAAATTTCTTTAAAACCTTATATTTACGAAGATGTTGTACTTTATGGTGTTATGGGAAAAAAGAACGGATTAGAGGAAGAGATTTATAAAAATTTAAAATCCTTAACATTGAATAAAGAAAAAATTAATATTTTTGTTATGCATTCTGGTGTTGAAGAATTAAATTCTAAAAAATTTGAAAAAATTCCATCTATTCCTTTTAATCTTATTCCTAAAGGTTTTGATTATTATGCATCAGGACACATACACGAGCATGCGGTAAAGGAAACTTTGGATGGCAAAGTATTTGTTTTTCCTGGTGCTCTTTATCCTGCTAATTTTAAGGAGTTGGAGGAAACAAAAGGAGAAGGTTATTATGTAATAGTTGAAATCAATAAGAGTAAAGAGGTAAAAGTTATTAAAAAGACTATAAAACTCTACGATGTTGCAGTTTTAGAATACGATGTAGAAGGTATGGAACCTCAGACCATAACTTCCAGAATATTACAGGATATAGATGGAGGAGATTTAGAGAATAAAATAGTTCTTTTGAAGTTGAAAGGAGTAGTTAAAGGGTCTATCGCACATATTAATTTTAAAGATATAAAAGCCAGGATAATGGATAAAAATTGTTATGCTTATAAAAAAAATATTTCTAAACTTTCTTCTTATATGCTTAACGAGGATCACGTGATTGTAAAAGAAATAAGTAGTATTAGTGATATTGAAAAGGAAGTATTTCAAGATAATATAAAAGATGAAAAATTTTTAGAATTGGCTCTTAACTTAATAAAAATTTTAGAAGTAGAGAAAAATGAAGAGGAAACCCAAGAAGCTTATAGATCTAAAATATTGAAAGAAGCAATAACGGCAATATCAAAGGTGATAGATAGTGATGATTAATTATGTATATTTGGAGAACATAAGGAGTTATGAATCCAAAAAAGTAGAGTTTGGAGAAGGTATTACTTTACTGTGGGGAGATATAGGGAGTGGAAAATCTACCTTACTTCAAAGCATTGAGTTTGCATTGTTTGGAGCCGGAACAGAAATCACACCTAAATCGTTGTTAAGAGCACATAAGAGAAGAGGTGTAGTAAAGGTTGGATTAGAAATAAACGGAAATAAAGTAATTATTGAACGTATTCTGGAGAAGAAGCATAATAAAATTGAAAACAAGGAGAATTATATAAGCATAAATGGGTTAAGAGAGAGAGTCCCCCCTACTGTTTTAAAATACAAAGTATTTAAATTACTAGGTTATCCTTTAAATATTTTGGGCAAGAAAGAAAAATTTTTACCTTATCGCTATACTGTTTATACTCCGCAAGAACAAATGAAAGAAATATTGCTTACTTCTTCCAATGAGCGACTTAATTTATTAAGAAGTATATTTGATGTGGATAAATATCAAAGAATTATAGAGAATGCTAAAAAGGTTAGAGAACAATTAAAAAAAGAAGTTGCAGAGATGGAAGGAGAGCTTAAAGATGTAGAAATGACTAAAAAAGAATTGGAAAAAAATATATTTTCTTTAAATGATATTAATGAAGAATTAGAGACATTGAAGCAAGAGAAGAATAAAGCATGGAATACTTTAAAAGAATATGAATCTAAATTTCAAAAATCCATAATATTAGAAAAAGAAATTGCACTATTAAAGAAGGATGTAGAAAGTATTAAAGAGAGATTAGAGTATACTAAGAAAAAATATGAAGAACAGCAATTAAGAGTGAATGATTTATTAAAGGAACTTGAAAAAATTTTTGGAAAATCAGATGTTAATGCATTGGAAGAGGAAATTAAAAATAAAAAAGCAAATGTTATTGCTTTATTAAATCAGAAAAAGGAGTTATTGGGTAAAATAGAGAGAAAGATAAAAGAAGGCGAAGCTAGTATTAAAAAGGCTCAAGATGACGAAAAAAAATTGAAAGCAAAAGAAGAACGGGTTAAATTGTTGAATGATCAACTTAAAAAAGAGAAAGATTTTATCTCTAATAGTGTAATTAAAATTCAAGAATTAGAGCATAAGATAGAAGTACTTTTATCAGAATTAAAGGAAAAATCAGAATTAGAGATAAAAATAAAAGAAAAAACTAATTTAATAGAGGAATTGAAAAGAAAAATAGCTTCTATTGAAAGTGAAGTACGTATTAAGAAAAAAAGTTACGAAAGTATAAAATCGTTGAAAATATGTCCGGTATGTAAACAAAAAGTTACCGAGAATCATAAACAATACGTTGCTCACGAAGTTACTGACTTTATAAGAACAAGAGAAAAGGATATAGAGAATATCCATAAAGAATTAAAGATAGTAGAAAACGATCTTAAAGAGTTGCAAAATAAAAAGGAGGAATTGGATTCGAAGAATATGACGTTAGAACTAATGAAAAAAGAATATACAAGGATGAAAAAGGAAATAGAGTCAAAGGAGAGGGAAATTAATAGATTAGAAGAAGAGTTGTATCATTTAAAAAAAGATATTAATGAAATAAGCATATCTCTTTATGATGTTAAAAGAATGGAGAATGAAGTTAAGGAAGCAAGGATTAAAAAAGATGAGTTGTTCGGAATAATAAGCAAATTACAACAAGAATTAAAAGAGATAGAGAATTATGAAGATAAAATTAGCTTTTTAAGAAAAGAATATAAACGAATGGAACTTATTGAGAAAGAACTAAAAGCTGCCGAGGAAAAAAATAGGGAAACTTCTAAAAAAGAAATAATTTTGAGAGGTAAGATAATAGAATATACGGAGTTGAAGGATTATAAGAAAAGATATGAGAGTCAAAAGAAAGTTTATGAGAACATTTATGGTAAGGTACGAGAATTAGAGGGAATGAGAGAAGAAATTAAAAAGAGAATAGAAACTATTAGAGAAATATTAGGATATAAAGAGAAAGTAGGAAGAAAAAAAGAAAAGTATGAGAAAGTCATTGCTTTTATAGAGAATGAATTTATACCTTTAATAGACATCATAGAAAAAAGAATTCTTAGCGAAATTAATATGAAGTTTAATGCTTATTTTGTAGAATGGTTTGAGCAGTTATTAGAACATACTGAGTTATCTGCAAGTATTGATGAGACTTTTACACCACATATTGAACAAGAAGGAGGTTACAGCATAGATTACGAACATCTTTCAGGTGGTGAAAAAACTTCAGTAGCTTTAGCATATAGATTGGCACTTAATAAAATAATGAATCAGTTAATAGATACTCTGAACACAAACGATCTATTAATACTTGATGAGCCTACTGACGGTTTTTCTTCAGAACAAATACAAAATATGAGGGAAATTCTTGAAAAGTTAAATTTAAAACAAATTATCTTGGTTTCTCATGAAGAAATGGTTAAAGATATTGCAGATAATATAATAAAACTTAAAAAGATTAACGGTACTACTCACATAATATGAGCAAGGAAGTTCTAGGCTTAATAGAGAAAGTTACAGTATATGGTAATGAAGGTAAGAAAGCTAAAGTTTATGCCTTAATGGACACAGGTGCTTCAAGCACAAGTATAGATATAAGGTTAGCAAGTAAATTGAAATTAGGACCTGTAGTAGGATATGTAAAGGTGAAATCAAAAACGAACATTGGAGGAGATGAGGTCATAAGAGTTGCGGTGCCTATGGAGGTTGAGATTAGAGGTCAGCGAATAAAAGTTGAAAAAGCCAATTTAGCGCCTAGAGAAAATATGAGTACTCTTCTCTTAATTGGTAGAGATGTATTGCTTAACCGTTTTATAGTGGATGTAAGTCTAACCCATAAAGGTACAAGACCCCACGATTTAAAAGATGCTGATATACTTAAAAATCTTAAAAACATAGAGGTAGAGTAAATGGCAAGTAATCTTAAAATTTTAATTCTAGGAGGAGAAAATAAAGCCGGGTATGAGATAGGACTGTTTAATCAACTAAAGGAATTGGGTTATCACGTAAGTATTAGTTCTATTACTTCTCTTATAATTAAGAGCGGATCCAAAACTGAAGTGTTATTTAAAGGAAAAAATATCTTAAATTTTTATAATTTCTTTATTCCTTTTATTGATGATAAACATTTAGATCTTTTTAAGTTTGTGTTGGATGAAGTTAATAAAAAAAACCTTTATTCTTTGATATCGGGTAGAGCACTATATTATTATACTAATTACATGCATTTCCTTAACCTTATGAATACTAGTAATTTACTTGTACCTGTTACATTAGTTGCAAAAAGTAAAAAAACATTGGAGAATTATCTTGAGCGAATAAGTTTTCCTGTGTTGTTGAAAATACCAGATCAGAAGTCTGAGATTTCGGTTAAGTCTAGAGAAAGTTTGTCTTCTATTCTTGACACTATTGAAGTACTTAAAAAACCCCTCATTATACAGGAAGTACCCGATAATTATGAAAGGTTGAGAATACTTGTGTTTGGGAGCAGAATTTATGGGTTAAAGATAAGTACAGACGGTGTTACTGAAAAGTTTTCTTTAAATAAAAATATTAAGAAAAAAATAGATAAGATTTCACGTCTTATTAATAGTCACCTTTTTTCACTTAAAGGTTTTCTAGATGAAGGAAACCGATTTTATATTGACGATCTTATTCTCAAACCGGATTTTGAATTATTCCTAGATCATTATCCTAAAATAGGACTTAACTTTATCAAGGAATTAAGTAAAGAGAAAGGCATGTTTAGTTATTTTGTTGCATGGGTTAAAATGTTTCACTTTGCCAAAAAAAGTAGAGAAGATGTTAAACAGAAATTTTTAAAGAAAGGATGGATTTGAGAGAGTTATTTTTTAAACTTTTCTAATTAACATATTTTGTTCATGGTGAATGATGATTATAAACCTCGTACGTTGGTAGAAATATGCACGAAAGAGGGTGGAGAGTTTTATAGAATATTAAATGGAAATGTTTATTGCTCTCTAGCTGGAACAAAAGGACCAGTTGATTGTCCACATTGTAATAAAAAAATAGATAAAAATGATCTTTATACGTGTAATTATTCTCTTTATAATAAAATAAGAGATCTTATTCTGTATGGTAAGACCAGCGGAATTCATTAATTATTAAAAAACTTTAAATATTTTAACTACTATTATATAGTTTAGTTTCCTTAGAAAGGTAGGTATTATGAAAGGACAAAGCGCATTTAAAGGATTTAATATTAATTTCCAGGGAGCCTATAATGAGGCTAGAAGTAGTGTAAATGCTCAACATTCTTCTTCTTATAATTACTCTTCTACTTTTGAGAGGCATGTAGTAGATTATTTAGAAAGAAAATACAGTGATTGGTTTTATAGGAATGAATTAAATGAGATTTACATGGCTGAAATTAAGGTAGACCCTATAAAAGGCGTTATTGATTTATTAAAAGAAGCTATTAATTATGAGACTCCTCAACCAATAAGTAATGAGATGTTGTACGACTTAGCGAAAATATATGCGGCCTATTCTCATCCTGAATTGAGCGAAGAAGAAAAAATTTCTTTACTTTATACTCCTCTAACTTATGAGAATCTGGGAGAAAATGTTGCTGGAGCAGCCATATTTGATTATAAATTTGGATATCATATTGCATTCAATCCTCAAATTATGAATAATTTACCTTATTCTGAGAAATTGGAAGTTTATTTACATGAACTTAAACACATTATTCAATATCATAAAGGTGATACTTTAGTCCATACTCCCGAACATTTAGAAGGTGAAGCAACATATTATGCCGAGCAAATGGTAAAAGCCTTAAATCCAGAGTATAGGAGTATTGCCTCTGAGGAATATAAGAGGTATGCAGAAGAATATGCAAGGAATACAGGAAAAGGAGTTCATGTATTAGATAATGTTTATGTAGAACCTGTTACCTATTCAAAATCTGAATCTAATGAACGTTCTTCTATGCACCCGCCTTATTATGATTACCCAAGAGGTGCTACTTTTAGAGGGGAAAATAATAAAAAAAATGAGGAGGACGAAGAACTAATACCTAAGGGTTATCTTCATTAAATTATAACTTTTTTATTCTTCTTGCTTTAGGGACCATATTTTTTATGGTTTTTGTTTCTTCATTATATAGACCTACTCCTAAATAATGTTTTTGCCATTTCAATACTACGTAGCCAGAAGTTGTTGGAAGATTTTTCTTTAAATCTATACCTCTAATATATTGATCTTTTTCTTTTTCACTTACTTCAAACACATTTTTTCGGAAGTATTTACCAAATATTTGTGCTATGTTTGTTGTGATTTTTACACCTTTTTTTGTTATACGTGCAAATACGATGCCTATTCCTTCTAGACTTAAACCTTCAAATCGATTATTTAATAATTCTTCAGTGCATATCCATATTTTATCTTTACTCTTGATAAATACAAAGCCGTTATTATAGAAATCGTAGTCTATAGAGAATCTTTCATTTATTTCCTTTAAAAGTTCTTTCATATCGCTTTTGCTAACATATTCATATCTAAAATTTTTATAATAAAGAACATGACGATTTTTTGTTTTAGCCATAAACTATTTAAATATTAC
>WAPH01000002.1 GCA_015520895.1 Nanobdellati archaeon
CAATATAGCTATGGTACTTAAGAAAGAAATAAAAAATAGACTTAATATTAATGATGCTTTAACTTATGGGGAACTTATAGAAAAAATAAAAGAAAGTAAAGAGTTTGATGAAAGATTAAAAACCAAACTTATAAGTTTTTTTGAAAGTGTTATAATAAAAGAATATTTAGAGGAAGAGGATGAAAAAGACATAGAATTAATCTATAAAGAAGCAGTAGAAATAGCACAACTTCTTGCTAATACTGGGAAACTTACAATCTCTTCACATAAAGAAGAGAAAAAAGTTGAAAAAGAAGAGGGCAAACTAGTAACAGAAAAAGAAAAGAGTAAAGAAAATAAAACTTCTCAAACTTCCAAAAAAGAAAAGAAAAGCATATTTGATAAAATAAATGACTTTTTCGGTGTTTAAAATGAGATATTTATCCGAAAAAAAATATAATAGATATTTAAAAATAGGATTGTTATTATTTGTGTTATTCACTTGGCAAGTAGTACCTCTCATACACGAACTAGGCCACGTAATTACACTTGAAATTTATAATTGCAAATACTGGGCGCGCTGGGAACATGGTTATTTCAAAGAACTATATGGCAAAATATATGATAGATGTGATCTAAATTCCAATCAACTTTTATGGTTGTATTCCTCAGGGTTAATATTGACAACACTAATAGGCATATTATTTTTAAGTTTAGAGATCATAAGTATTAAAAAAAAGAAAATAGAGTGGGCTTTGATATTCCTATTTACAAGTTACGCTTTTTTATTAGATTTTGTTAATTATTTATTATTTCCTCAAGGAGACATAGAAGCCATACTCTCGTTAGTAGGCAAAGAAAATGCTATAAACAAAACACCTTTTTTAGGAATGTTTCTATTAATAACTATGATAACTTATTTATATATTAGCATACACGAAGAATTAGAAGTAATAATAGTAAAAGAAGAAGGTCTTATTAAAAAATGGATGAAAAAATTGAGGAAATACTTGAAGAAGAAACATGTACATCATTAAGTTTCCTTATAGCTTTCTTTCCATTATTTTCTAAAACTGCAAATATCTTCAAGTTATGAATACCTGGGGAAGTAGGTGTATAAGGTAAATAAACTGTTTCTCTATCTGCAACATATAAACTTAAACTTCCTCTAACTCTACTCTCGTCCTCTATAATATAAACAGAAACGTAAGAAGGTATTTGAGTTTCTACTGTTAAAGGTATTATATTTTCCACATTTGAATATAGTTTTTGAGGCAAGGCAATCTCGCCAATTCGAATATAGAACGTCACGTTGAAATTATCTTTATAAGTATAAGGTCCATTTTCTAATTTGAAAGTATGAGTTCCATTATCGAATACATTTCCCATCTCATAATTTTGCACGCAATAAATATGTGTGTTTTCATAATCATGGATGTGATGTTGAATCATTAGCATATCGTCCACATAAACATTTACAATAGAAGTTACAGGATTAGATATGCAAAAACTATAAACTACTGGTTCATCAGCATTGTACTCTTTAGAAATTACCACATTAGAGAATTCTGCTATCACTTTCTTTACATAAATATTCTTATAATATTGATCTATTAAATTGCCTTTACTATCATAAACTTTAACATATAGATAATAGTAAGTATTAGGATATACATAAGGTTCATAAGTTGGTAACTCAAAGTTTAACTCTTTCCGTTCATTAGCATCAAATGTTAGAGTTTTAGATGCAGCATAATTACCAAAAACTATCATTACTTTAATATTTGAAAAAGACATGTCTTTTTTATTTCTAAGAGTAATATTCACAGAGTTATTTAACCCGTAATAAATAACAGAGGGTACTTCTACATCTTCAATTATAATGTCTCTGTAATTAGGGGTTAAAGGATAGGTCGGTGAAGTTGGTGATGTATAATAACCTCCTAAAGAAGAACCTCCTGAATGAGAAGTTGTTCCACCTCCATTACCGGTGTAGGATGTTACAACAATAGTTATGGTTGATTCTGCTTGTGCTGAATGCTCATCTATAACCCTTAATTTAGCTGTATAAGTTGCTGCTGTTGTATAAGTATGAGTTATAGTTCCAGCATTACAGTTAGGAATAACCTTTTCAAAATTACCATCATTATTTGCGTCAAAATAACAGGTTAATGCATCATTGTCTGCATCACTAACATCATAGCTGAAAGTTACATCTAAAGGGGCATAGCCAGAAGTTGGAGAAGCAGAGAACACATTTATTACAGGGTTGCTATTAGATGGAACGGTAACAACAATAGTTATGGTTGATTCTGCTTGTGCTGAATGCTCATCTATAACCCTTAATTTAGCTGTATAAGTTGCTGCTGTTGTATAAGTATGAGTTATGCTACCTGTGGTACAATGAGTAAGGATCTTATCTACTAATCCATTGTTATCAAAATCGAAATAACATGTAAGATCATCACCATCGGCGTCTCCTACAGCATAAGAGAAAGTTACTGTTAAAGGTGCTATACCATTAGTAGGAGAAGCCTCAAAATTAAAAATTTGGGGTTTAGTGTTTTTCTTTTCATGAACCATTACCGTTATAACAGATTCGTCTTCTCCATATTTTTCATCCTTAACTTGTAATCGTGGTTGGTAAATACCAGAAACATTGTAAACATAACTTATAGACCCACTACTACAATGCTCGACCACTTCATCAGCATTTCCATCATTATCAAAATCAAAATAACATGTAAGATCGTCATTATCCTGATCCGTAACCTCATAAGTGAAAACCACTGTTAAAGGTACAACACCTTCATTAGGTACTGCAGTGAATGTTGTGATATGAGGAGCACGATTTTCTTCATCATAGGTAAGCGTAGGCAACAAAGTAACAAATATTTTTAAATCATTTGTAAGCCAGTAAATGATGCCATAAGCATCTTCGTAACCTTCTTTTGTAACTTTATAAGTGTATCCTGTTTCTCCAGGAAGGTTAAAAGTTGCTTTCCCATATTCATCTGTATACTTAACATAGTTTTGATTCATTTGCTGTTTATTTATTACTTTTATTAAAGCATTCGAAATAGGCGATCTATCACGGTTATCTTGAACAATAAACTCTACTAAAAAACTATCTTTATATACATCAAAATCTAAGTTATAAGTTACAGGAATATTTGTAGGCACGTTATAAGAAGAACATTGAACTTCATTACCTTTTAACTCCAACTCTACTCTGTACTTACCTTGATTAAAAGTTTTAGGTATGGTGAAAACATAAGATTTTAGCAAAAGATTGTTTTGAGAAGGAAGATTTATAGTTTTCTCATAAACGTAAGTGGCAGTCTGTTTATCGTACACCTTCACCATTAAAATACTATTAACAGGGTAAACATTGCCAGGAGCAACATATGCTTGAGATTTATACTCGAAATGCAATCGAGGATTATCACTACTTCCTATTCTTGCTTCTCCATAAGAATCTGTAATACTAACAGAAGTCAATATACTCTGACACGCAGCAGCATAAGGATCATAAACTACTGTGTTTGCATAAGCCTCGCTTACACCACCATTGATAACTTGATTATCCTTTACTTCTGCAACCCATCTAACCATTATCTCTCCTACTTGCGTAGGAGTCCATGTAAAAGAAATATGAGAAGAACAAGTCTGAGGTAAAATACTCACATGTTCTTTTTTAGTGAATAAAACATTATTATCAGCATCATTAATCGTAATAGTAACATCTCCATCTAATCTATAATCAATAATATCACCGTCCTCAGGAGGAATATAACCTACAATACCATTAAATCTAAGTGCATTACATACTTGAGCAGAAATCTTAATAGGAATGTCAATAAATAAAGGATCATTACGATTATGATAATTCTCTAATTTTAAGTTTTCAAGTTGAAAAGACACATATTTTATCTTCCTAGGTTTTGATTGAGCAATGACATTATCAACACAAAAGGGATTATTACAAACACTATTAACAGTATAAAGGTTCACATAACCTATATAATCCCTTGCAAAAACATAAAAAGCATATTTAGCGTTATTAGAAATGTCTTTAAATCTTAACATCACATACATGTCTTCTTCTAAAGGTATTACTTCACCCTCTTGAATCTTATAAGGAGCTATACATGTTTCAAATTCTTGAATAGTGGATGAAGAAGATAAACAATCCCATGCTTCTTTTTTATAAATATCTGCTTTTACATCTTCCACCTGAGAACAAGAAGCATCTAAGCATTTATAAGCTAATAACTTCCCATCCACATTGCCAGTAACGACAGGATCAAAATTTATTTTATAGAGTTTAAGCATATCTGTAGCATAAACATTAGGCAAAAAAGTTATTATAAATACGCTCAATAACAACATTACATATTTAAATTTCATCATTCCACCCTTATCCTTTCAAAGTTATTTTTACACCAAAATTCTTTTCTATATCTTCTAATTTTTTATCAAAATAAGGGTTATAACTTATTAAACCCGGTACTATTGTTGTACCTCCTTCGTCTGTTCCACTACCCGGACCAATAAGTCCATTAGGAGATGGAGGATTATAAGGTTGTGGTTCTTCCCCTTGAGATGGTTGACTCTCCCCTTCTTGCTTGGAAGTATGAGAAGTTTTTCTTTCTTTACTTTTTGATTCCAATTCATCAGTTATCTCCTTCAAAATATAAGCAAATAATGCCTCTCGGCTTATTTTCGAAAAGGCAGTACGTAAAGTTTCGTATCCTTTATTTTCTTCATTTACAGCCAAAAGATAATTATTTTTTAAATCTAAGTTTATATTTAGACGTGTAGAAGACTCCACCACCACCATACCTTCTCCTTCTTTTAAAGGAAACACATATTTATAAGCAAAATGAGGCTTAACCCCTGCTAACTCTAAACCTGCATGCGATGCAAATAAGGAATAAAGGTTAGTTACCTCGCATTTATCTTTCTGTTGTATTCTTAAAGCATATATTTGATAAGGAATAGCATTTTTAATCTCAGAATATGATTGTATGGCAGATATACCTGTGGCTATAAAAGGTACACTCCAGGGAACATAATTTGAGCCTACAATAAGAGGATAAGTGCTATATGCAATAAATGATGTAATAGGGTTGGTAATTATTCGATGATTTTTATGTTTCACTATTATAGAAGTATCTTTCACGCCTTTATTAGATAACTTAATAGCTAAACCATCAACTTCCATATCTTGTAGTTCTTTTAACTTTAATGAATTAAAATAAGTTATCACTTCCACGGGTAATTTGTTATCTATTTCGTTATCATATACGTGAATCACATAACCTCCTTTATTTTTCCCTTCAATAGCAATAATATGGTGTTCAAAAGGTTGATTGTAAGTATCAACGTAAGAAGATAAAGTTTCTTGAAGTTTGAGCATTCTTATTACCTCACCTTCAATAACTTTATCAACATAATTTTTCTCTTGAGGTGATTCTGCATAATTATAAAAGTCCAGTGCTCTTCTTAACCCGTCTAAAGTAGGTAAAATTATTTTCTTAAATTTCTCTTTTTGAGGGTCATAAACAAACCACGCACCTGCTACTCCTTTATTATTCAAAAACCTATGCATGTCTTGATATAAAGGAGAGTTAGAATCCCCCTTATAAAAAGTCTCTTCGCCACTCTTGCCATACCATTTACGGAGTAAAGCACGATTATCAGAGCTCTTACTTTCTTCAGCCAATTCGTCTATTTCTTTTTTTGAAGGAACAATTATCCTCTCAGAAGTTTCATTAACTTTCTGAGGTAAAGAATATTGTTGTTGAGTAACGGTTACACATCCTTGTACGCCTAATGCCAAAGTAGTTAACCCTGCTAAAGATCTGTAAATTCCTTTCATGAATCACACCTCCTAACTCATTACCACTAAAAATAAGTATAAAACATATTATTAATTTCGAAAGATTTTTAAAGATGATCTTCAGAACAAAACGTTTTTATAGTAAGCGAAGATAGTCATCTCACGCGTTAGCGTGACGGTGGCTCCCAGAAGGAAGGGGTTCCCGAAGGGGTGAAACCCCTTGGCATGGTCCCCGAGGGATTCGAACCCTCGACCTCCACGTTATCAGCGTGGCGCTCTAACCAAGCTGAGCTAGGGGACCTTTAATCACACATATATAAGAAACTAATAATTTTAAAAATTTAAGACAAATATTTTAGTTATGAAAGAAAAAATAATATGTTTAAGGTTGAACGAAGAACTTCTTGAGAAAATAGCTATCGCTGCTCAAAAGAAAAATACTTCTAAGAGCACATTAATCAGGGACATATTAATAAAGTATTTAAAAAATGAGAAGAAAAACGATTCCGCAAAAATAAACGAATATGAAACAAATGAAATGAACGCGCTAGCCTCTCTTTCTAAAGAACACTATCTTTTAAAGAAAAGAGTAGAGGAATTAGAGCAATATCAAAAAAAGACTTATGAGTTAATAACACAACTCATTGCAACACTTAAAACCTCCGTGCTGAAAGAATAAAAGCAGTATGACCCAGCATTTTGAAAATAGGGCGTAAAGGCAAAATCTGCCATTCCCTTAAGATTATTTCCCTTAGTTCTAAATTAATGAAGTTCAAAGATTTTA
Organism: Nanobdellati archaeon; assembly: GCA_015520895.1. Lineage (GTDB taxonomy): Archaea > EX4484-52 > EX4484-52 > EX4484-52 > JAADEF01 > JAADEF01. The sequence goes on from WAPH01000002.1 coordinate 6,609, forward strand.
AGTTTTCCCTTGCTTTAATAACTTGTTCCATCACAGGCAAGTAAAGTACAACAAAACCTCCTGGTTTTAAAACATCTCTAGCTTTTTGAAGATAACTTAAGTCATATGCGTTCTTAAAATCCAATAGCACTAAATCAAACAATTTGTTCGCGTTAAATTCTAAAAGATCGCAATTATAAAGTTCTACATTCTTTATACTAAAATTTTCTAAATTCTTTTTCACAATCAAGTAAAAGTCCTTTCTTTTTTCCAGACTTACAACCTTTTTAAAAATAAAAGATAAGAAAATAGTTGCATGACCGCTACCGCTTCCTGCTTCCAAAACTTGTGCATCCTTGCCTAAATAAAATCTTCGCATAATATAGCCTATATCCTTCTCATGTATAATTTGTGCTTTTCTCTTAAAAGATTTTTGGAAATAATCTGAAAAATAAGCTTTAGTAACTAAAAATTTTATACCTCTAGAGGATTCAACATAAAAAGGTAATTTATCGCTTGAAATCCTCACTTTTCCCTCGCTAAAGGTGTATTCTTTTTTGCCTTGCTCCCTCACATAAATATTTCCATTCTCACTTATAAAAACAACATACATTATCTCACCCAATAAAATATGCTAAGCAAATAAGAAAAATAAATAAGCAACAGCATATAACCTTCATATTTACTTACTTCTCTATCTTGCGTCATCATAAAAAATAACAAAGTACTACCTACAACATAAGGAATCAAAACCCTTATCACAAAAGGAGTAAAAGTTAAAGGAGTTATTAATGCTCCAATAGCTAACACCACAAAAACATTGAATATATTAGAACCCATTATATCTCCTAACAACATATCGAATTTCTTTTTTCTTGCTGCCTGCAATCCCACAGCTAATTCAGGTAAAGAAGTGCCCAAAGCTAAAGTAGTTGCAGAGATAACACTTTCCGAAACATGCAAATAGCTTGCTAAAAGAATCAAACTTTCAACTACAAACTTAGATCCTAAATAAACCATCAAAATCGAAAGAACTAATTTTACAAACTCGTTTATTAAGTTTATATTTTTCTTTTTTTCAATAAGTTTTTCTAGATTATCCTCTATTTCTTTACGTAAACCATAAATATATTCCATATAGAAAAAATAACCTAAGAGAGCGATAACGCCATCCAACCAGTTAAATACACCATCCATACCTAAAAACGCCACTAAAAGAATAGAAGAAAACATAACAGGCAAATCAATATTAAGAAGGTTTATGTTAGATTTTGTATTTTTAATAAATATAGCACTAATACCTAAGATAAGCAATATATTAGCTATATTAGAACCAAATACGTTCCCTAAAATTATACCTTCTGCCTTTTCCAATCCTGCCATTATGCTAGTTGCGAGTTCAGGTAAAGAAGTACCTATACTCACTATAGTAATACCTATTGCAAATTCTGAAATACCTAATTTAATACCTATTTTTTCTGCTGCGAATGTAAATATATCTGCTCCTTTTAATAAAACTAATAAAGACGCGATAAAAATTATTATAGCTAATATTACATCCATAGTGTTTATTAGATCAGAACATTATAAATATTTTTATATATCTAATTCGTCTCTTTGTAGTTCTTTTGCATGAGTCATTATAAATTCTTTACGAGGTTCTACTTTTTCCCCCATAAGAAGGCTAAATATTTCCTCTGCTTCCATCGCATCTTCTATAGTTATTTTCTTAAGATACCTGTTCTGAGGATTCATAGTTGTTTCCCATAACTGATCAGGATTCATTTCTCCTAAACCTTTATATCTTTGAATCTCATATGATTTACCCTTTAACTTCTCCACAATCTCATCTTTTTCTTCATCACTATACGCATAATAAATTTCTTTACCTACTTTTATTTTATAAAGAGGGGGTAAAGCCACATAAATATGACCTTGTTCAATAAGTTCTCTCATATATCTATAAAAGAACGTTAAGAGCAAAGACCTTATATGAGCCCCATCTACATCAGCATCAGTCATTATTATGATTTTACTGTATCTTAATTTAGAAATATCAAAATTATCTCCTATTCCTGTACCTATAGCTGCAATTAAGGCTTTAATTTCTTCATTTTTTAAAACTTTAATCATATTAGCTTTTTCTACATTAATTATTTTTCCTTTTAAAGGTAAAACTGCTTGAATATACCTATCTCGTGCAAGTTTAGCCGAACCGCCTGCACTTTCTCCTTCAACAATAAACAACTCAGTTTTTGACACATCCTTCTCAGAGCAATCTGCCAATTTTCCGGGTAAAGTAGTAGTTTCTAAAGCAGATTTTCTTTTAACTAATTCTCTCGCCTTTTTTGCCGCAATCCTTGCTTGAGCAGCTTTCTCTATACGTGAAGCAATTATCTTTAACACTTTAGGATTTTCCTCAAAATAAGTATTTAATTTTTCAACGCTAATAGCATATACTATTTGTTTAGCAATGCTCGTCCCTAATTTAGTTTTAGTCTGACCCTCAAACTGAGGCTGAGGTAACTTTAGTGAAACAACTGCTATTAACCCTTCTTTTATATCCTCTATATCTATCTCTATTGCCGACTTTATCAATTTTTCTTTCGAGATTTTATCTCGTAGTACTCGAGAAAGAGCATTAAAAAAACCAGACAAATGAGTTCCTCCTTCTATAGTATGAATGTTATTAACATAACCTTTGATTATTTTTACATCCTCTTCTACATACCTCATAGCTATATCTATAAAAGTTTCATCTTTTCTTCCACTAAAAGATATCACTGGTGTAATAGGTGTTTTATATTTACTTAATTCCTCAACCAATTCCTCAATACCTTTCTCAAATTTAAAGACATATTCTCGTTGAGTTTCCTCATTATACAAAGTGATAGTTACATTAGGGTTAAGATAGGCTAATTCTTTTAACCTTCCTTTAACGTATTTTTCATCAAATTTATTAATTTCAAAAATAGTATTATCTGGCTTAAAATGTACAATCGTCCCTGTTTCTTGAGTCTTCCCTATAACTTCTAAATCTTTAACTTTTTTACCACCTTTCTCAAAACGCATATGCCAAATTTTTCCCTCTCTTTTAACTTTTACATCCAAAAACTCGCTTAAAGCATTTACTACGCTAATACCAACACCATGTAAGCCTCCTGAAACTTTATAGGTTTTACTATCAAACTTCCCTCCTGCATGTAATTTGGTTAGTACTAATTCAAGTGCAGAAACTTTATATTGAGGATGAATATCGACAGGTATACCTCTACCATCATCTTCCACTACAACACTTCCATCCTTTTTTAATGTAACTTTTATATTCTTAGCATATCCTGCCAATGCCTCATCTATGGCATTATCAACTACTTCCCACAGAAGGTGATGAAATCCTTTAAAACCTGTATCTCCTATATACATTGCGGGTCTCTTTCTTACTGCTTCTAACCCTTCTAGAACTTTAATATCTTCTGCTTTATATTCTTCATTCATATAATGTGTGAGAAATTAAATCTTTAAATATGTAATGCTTACACTCTGCTAAAGAGAGTGGATTGTTTAATTTTATTCATAGGTGTATGATCTTCATCTAATATAACCTTACCATATTCCCCGTCATATCCAGGAATAACTTTAATCATCCCTTCTCTATTTTTTCTTATTACGTTTATTAAATTCTTATCATCTACGTGCTTACTTAGATTATCGTAAGGCTCATATAACAATATATTATATTCATTATCAAAATGTTTTATAAGATCATTATATACGCTCCAAATTTTTTTAGAGTTAACAGATACTTTGTAATAAGCAGAAAGTATCTCGTGTAAAGGCAAAACCTTAAAATATTTTTGTGGATGATGATTGTGTTTTAGATCTTTAACATCTCCTAAGTCATATACTCTATGTAAAACACCCAAGGTTAATGGCTTACCACACACAGGACAAAGATTATTCATTTGTATTGCTTTTTTAGGATCAACGCTAAAACCGCACCTTCTATGACCATCAAAATGATATTTACCATAAGAAGGATCAACTTCTATAGTGATTAAGTCTCTGAATTTAACTTTTTCAAAAATTACATCAAAACTTAAAACATCTAATTCAAAAATATTGGCTTCCCTTCCTAATCTCCACGGCCAATAAGAATGAGAGTCTGAATTAGACATTAAAGATAAGTTACGAGTTTCTTCAACCATCCCGTTCATCAAAGGATCGCTACTTAATCCTGTCTCTATAGCAAAGATTAACTTAGATTTTTCCCCGAAGCATTCTTTAATACTATTAAATCCAGATTTAGAACCATAGATGCCAAACCAAGGAGTCCATGCATGAGCAGGTACTACATAGATATCTTTTCCTAAACCAATACTATCTAAAAGATCCACCATTTCAATACACGAGAGTTGTAAAGAAGGTCTCCCATCCTCTTTAAGATTACCATATTTAGAAAAGAGATCATTAATCTGATATACTACTTCTAATGTTTTAGCATAAATAATATTATGAACTTGCCTCCTTTTACTATCCTGCTCAAACACATTGTTAACTTCTGTTTGAAGCATGAAATTCATGTCGTTGTATTTATAAATACCATCTCCTGTCTCTCTTAACTTATTTTTTAATTCTTTAAGCCATTCAGGGTGGGTGAAATCTCCCGTACCTATGAGATTTAAACCCTTTATTTTACCCCAATAGGAAAGATTATCCAAATCCATATTTTTTGAAGTTGCTCTACTATACTTAGAATGTAAATGTAAGTCAGCAATAACTCTCATTACCTCAACCTCACACTTTCTAAATTCCAAGGAACTGATGTTTCCATTTTGAAAAGTTTATTAGCTGCAGAAGCCAATTCAAAACTCTTCTTAGGTTCTCCGTGATTTATTATAAGTTTTTTAGGTTTTGATACTAAATTACCTAAATAAGCCAATAATTGTCTTCTATCACTATGTCCTGAAAAACCTTCAACAGTATCTACTCTCATTTTAATATCTATAGCATGGGTTTTTCCTTCTCTATCTGTTAAGGAAACTTCTTTTATACCTTTTTGAATTTTCGAACCAAGTGTTCCTTGCGCCTGATATCCTATAAATATTAGCGTATTTTTCTCGTCTGATGCTAAATGCTTAAAGTATTCTAATACAGGACCGCCATTCATCATTCCTGCAGTAGCAAGAATAATACTTGGATCCCCTTCATCAATAACATTTTTCCTATCGGTAGGATTTTTGATTTCAATAAACATTTCATCGGCAAAAGGATTATAGCCATAATGCAATATTTGTCTCTGTAATGCACGAGAAAGATATTCTGGATAAGTAGTATGAATAGCTGTTGCATCCCAAATCATACCATCTAGATAAACAGGTATGTTAAAATCAGGATTTTGTTGTTTATAATTTGCTAATACTACCATCACTTCTTGACTTCGTCCTACTGAGAAAACAGGAATTAAAACTTTTCCTTTATTTTCTATAGTCTCATTAATTACTTTAATTAAATTTTCTTCTGCCTCTCTTAAAGGAGGTAAAATATCGCTTTTACCCCCGTAAGTACTCTCTATAACCATGCTTTCAACTCTAGAATATTGAGTAAAAGCTGGTTCTAACATACGAGTTGGACCGAATTTTATATCACCAGTATAAACCAAATTATGATATCCTTCTCCTATATGTAAGTGAACTGATGCACTTCCTAAAATATGACCTGCATTTTGGAAAGTCAGACGCATATCAGGAGTAATATCGAATACCTCACCATAATCTAAAGTGATAGAGTGACGTAATGCTTGTTTTATACCTTTAGAAGTGTAAGGTGAAGATTCTCCTGTTTTATGTGATACATCAATATAATCAAGTTGTAAAAGAACCATTAAATCGCGAGTAGGCTCTGTCAAATAAAGCGGACCTTTATAACCGTACTCGTACAATAGAGGTATCATACCGCAGTGATCCATATGAGCATGAGTAAGAACAATAGCATCTAAATTATCTATAAGAAACTCGGGTGCATCAGTATGAGGAAATTTATTAACAGTACTCATACCCGCTCCAAAATCTAATAAGACACGAGACGTTTTAGTTTGCAGAAGCAAAGCAGACCTTCCTACTTCTCTAAATGCCCCAAGAGCAGTTAATCTCACCCATCCTACGCTTTTTCCTCCTTTTTTAAGTTGGATCTTTTCACCTATTTTCTCTAGAAACTTTTTACGATATGCTCTTTCTTCGTGAATAATCTCTCTAGCTTTATTAACTACTGCAGAGGGTATGAGAGGTACTCTAACTATTTCAACATACCAATTAGTCTTTTCTCTTAATGCCTTACTTAACTCTCCATCTTTACCAATAGCTACACCAGGCTTCTTTGCAAAAATTATCATTTTACTAAACTCTGGTTCAAAAAGAATCTCTTTAACCTCTGCCTCCCCGGGTATCAACTCTAATGCTATTTTTTTTGCCTCTTCAGGAGGTAATAAAATAGAAGGATCGGGTCTTACATGAATACGTTTCCTTAATATTCTAGTTAATTCTTTAAGTTTCGGCGTGCCCTCTAAAAAGAACTTTTTATTCTTTGTATAAATAACAAGATCTGGACCCTCGAATACTAGCTTGAAAGGTTTAGCTTCTTTAGGTATCATCTCTTTTACATTCTCTAAACTCATTTCGTCATTCTCCATTATTTCATCCTTCTAAAATCATATAAAATAAATATGAAAAGAAAAACAAATTTACTTATTTAATTTAGAAATTATTGCATTTACTTCTTCCTTAGGTATTCTTCTAAAACCTTTTTTATCCATTATTGCTACATCTATACCTTTACCACCACTAGCAGAATCTCTTTCTGTTGCTGCCTTAACAGCTCTTATCGCTAATTCTATAGCTTCTTTCTCATTCATACCTGGCTTATAATCGTCCTCTAAAACACCAACAGCTATAACAGATCCTGATCCACTGAAAGTGTATTCAGAAGCTTCATCTATACCTCCTGCTGCATCAATACTATAGAGTCTTGGTTGAGTATCATAACCACCTATAATAAGCTGAACTAGTTCTGGAACAAAACTTTTATAAGAAGATCTTAATATGTTGGCTAGCAAAGTAGCTGCTGCACGTACGGTTACGTGGTCGTGCTCGTATTTATATAGCTCTAATTCCGCTCTCAATAATCGAATCATAGCTTGAGCATCACCTACACTACCTGCAATAGTCATGCCTATGGCATCTATAACATGATGTACTTTCTCTGCTTCTTTAGATGCAACCAAATAACCCATAGTAGCCTTTTTATCAGCTGCAAGAATTACCCCGTCTTTATATATTAAACCTACTGTCGTTGTTCCTGTTTTTAACCTGGAATCTTCTAAATTGATAAAAACCACCTCAGAATTCTAAATAATTACTTAACCTTATTTTATGCCGATAATTTTAAAAGTTTTTATATTTTTAACCATAACATGTATGTAAAGTATCATGTCCTTTTTTCTTTACCTCTATTATTGTATGGGTTAAAAATAGAGCATTCTTTGATTTATGGAATGATATCTTATCTTGCTGCTGTATTAATAGATGTAGATCATTATCTCGCTTATATTGTTATTAAAAAAGATTTCAGCTTAAAAAATGCTATAGAATATTATGAACAAGAGCATCCTTTAACTCCCTATATTTTTCATACAGTATATTTTTTAGCATTTCTTTATTTATTGAAATCAATTATTCCAATTAAAGTCACATGGATAGTAAACGCATTTTTAAGGGGATTAGCTTACCACATAACATTAGATATAATTTATGCATGCATAGTCATATTACGCTTTAGTCCTCTCCTTAAATTAGGTACAAAAACAGAAAAAGAAAACAGATTTAAAATATTAAAAGAAGTTATTTATCGATTATTTTTAATCAATATAGAAAATATAATAAAGAAAGATTACCACTTTAAACATATTGCTTCACAATAGCCTTGCTCGGTATCTGTGGTTCTAAAATGAAGTTTCCAGTAATTACCTTCTTTCCATACCTCGCATGCTTCCCATCCATTATGACCTTTACTATCCCAGAAATAATACCGAGAAAGAAAACATACATCAACATTATAAATATTAGTACTACACTCCCAGCAATACCCTATCCTCTTAACAATAATTTGAGGTCTTGTTCCACCAACCTGACTCCATGCTGTTTTGCACCCGTCACTTAAACATAACTGATTAACCGATAAACTTCCTACACCTGTTATGCTTCTACCACCGGCGTTATTTCCTCTTTGCAATACTTGAGCTAATGTCTGTAATTCATTAGTAGGGTTTGCATCTGCATCATTAACATCATCAACAACACATCCTCCGCTGTTAGACAAACATATTTGATTACTTGATTTTGTTAATGTTTGTAATTCATTAGTAGGATCATCATCATTGTTACCACAAACAATATTACCATTAACATCTGTATGTAATCTTTTACCTGTACCACAGATGATAGAAGGCAATCTTACATTTCCATTAAATACGGCATTACCGCTAACAACAATACCTCCATTAGAAGTTAATCCTCCTACAGTTATTGGGTTGGTTGTTGATGCTCCATTATTTGTTATTTCTTGTAATGTATCCTCTATTATCCCGGGGTCTATTCTTCCATTATTG
>WAPH01000003.1 GCA_015520895.1 Nanobdellati archaeon
TTTGTTGTTTAACTTGCTGAACGTTATGAACGTTCTTACTGTTCGTGGAATTTTGAGGTGCAGTTACTTTTTTTACGTTATTTTGACTTGTTTGTTTCTGTGTTGTGTGTTGCGTCCTTATTTGTTGTTTACTATCTAAGAGACCAGGTTTATTTTTATGATTATTTGTTTGTTGTTTAACTTGCTGAACGTTATGAACGTTCTTACTGTTCGTGGAATTTTGAGGTGCAGTTACTTTTTTTACGTTATTTTGACTTGTTTGTTTCTGTGTTGTGTGTTGCGTCCTTATTTGTTGTTTAGGTTTCTTTAAGAGTTGTTGAACTACGGCGGATTGAGATGTAGATGTATAATTTACTGTATTATTTTGTTTTATTATACCTCCTACCATTATCCCTCCTGCTAAAATCAAAGGAAAAAGTGCTGCAGAAACCCACTTTTTTATAGAATGGTTTTCTTCCATGCTTTTATTGGTTTTTGTTTCTGTATCATGAGGTTTTGTGTTTTCTTTATTCTTAGAAATATGATGAGTTAGTCCTTCTTTCAATTTTTCTTTTGATGCATGTTTTTCTTTTTCTATGGTTGGCATCCTTTCTTGACGGTGAGGAGATTCTGAAGTATCTTTTAAAGACTCATTTTCACTCTCTTTCGTATCATTTTCATGGAATAAAAGAGAAGGGTTAATGGACCTTTCTCTTACTTCTTCTTCATCTTTAGTGATTTTTGATTTTTTATACGGAAATTTAATAGTTTCGTTATTCAACTTATTAAAAATATCGCTGTATTCTTCTTTTAATAATTTAAACGTTAGAGTTAATAAATTTCGGTTATTTATGGATATGTTATAAATATTTGATGTATATATCTCTCGAGCGTGATCGTATAATGAGAGAATATTTTCTGTTATAACTCCTAATTTTTTAAGGAAATCTAAGTTAATATTTTTATAAACCCTATCTTCTTTTGTTGAAGAAAGCATAATGTCTAATCCATAAATAAGCGCTTTCAGAAATGTTTTATCTTTCTCAATTAATCGCATTTCTTGTGATTTTTTCTCATCTATTACACTTTCATAGATATCTTTTAGATACGTTTCTATGTTTTTTTCATGTTTGTCTATTAGAGACGTGTGTAATGCATCAATTAATCTTTTTACATTCTCAGAAAGAGATTTTTCATATTCTGAAAGTATTCTTTTGTATTTATCTTTCACATATTTTTTAATGTCGTCTTCGTTTCCTTGAAATCCTTTCTCATGAATATATTGTTTTAATGCAATAACCCTGGATGCAATCTCGTATAACAGGTTGGGTTTTATATTGTCGCCTTCTATTCTATCATCTTTATATTCTCCATTTCCTTCTTCATTTTGGTTAGATGTTGCATTTTTAGAAGATAATCCATCTTGCATTTCTCCTTCTAACTCCTTTCCTTCATCCCTTACATCCGCTGGTTTGTTTAGGTAGTAAAGGATATTGTTCTGGTGCAGAGTTCTTCTAAGAGATTTATACACTTTTTTAAGATCATTGTTTAGCATTCTTTTAATATCCTTGCTTAATTCACTATATTTTTTAGAGTATATAGTTGCAATACCTTCTTTAATACCTTCAACAAATTGTTTTGCTTCTTTAATCTTAGCCATTTCTTTGCTGTTATAATTATTTGCTAATTCTTTATACACTTCATTTAATTCATTCAGCAGTTTCACTCTATTAACCCACATACGAACGTTTTTTATTTTACCTTTTAATCGTTCGTATATTTCATAGGCAACATTATTTTCCAAAGGACCTTCAGCATCTCTCACTAAAGAATCATAAGCTTCTTTAACTTTCTTGCTATCTCCGTTAACTATATAAGTTGCTAACATTACATATTTGTTCTTCTCATTTATTTTAGGGGTGTTAAGACCTACATTCAGAATGAGTTTAAAGACTTTGCTTGGTTCGTATGTTTCATTTGTAGGAGAATTTTTGAACAGAGTATTTGTGATAGGATTGAAGTATAGATTGAGTATACGGATCTCATTTTTATTTAACTTAGGATTTACACCGCTATATTTTTCTTTAGAACACTCGTATGACTTTCCGGCTTCTACCATCTACTTCCACCTTATAGTAATTATATATTTACGAAAAGTTTTTAAATGTTTTCTACTTACTTTTATAATTTTATGAAGAAACAAATTTCTTGGATTTTAATTATCATATTAACGCTTATTCTGGTAATAGGCTTTGGATTATACGTTTTGAAACACTTTTCTACTACTGATAAAAAAGAAGTTACCGCTACCTTTTACCCTTATTATTTAATGCTTAAAGAATTAGGGGTTAATGGCAGTGTTGTTATAGACCCTTATGCAAATCCTCATACTTATACTCCCAAAGTTTCTGATTATGCGAAACTTGAAAATGCAAAATATGTAATAGTGGATGGTTACATTGATAGTGAACTTATAAAAAATGTGGCTAAAGAAAAGATACTAGATCCAACACCTTATCGTCATGGATGGTTTAGATTAGATACAATATTCGTTCTTGAACAAATGTTAAAAGAAAGAGGTATTAATGCAAACATTCCAAAAGAACTTGAGGAATTAAATCAAGAATATAAAAGTAAGTTTGATAATATTACTGCTGTTACTTTACATAAAGGTTTAGAAGACGCATTAGCTTATTACGGAATTAAAGTAATACGTGCGTTAGTTGCACATGATGAAGATGTTCTTAGCATTAATGATATAAATTATCTTAAGAACACTAATGCCTGTTTGATAATTGCTACTTCTCCTGCTCAAGTAGATATGCTTAAAAAATATGGTATGGATGACAAAGTAGTTTATATACATTTGATGGGAAGAAAATATGAGGAAAACGAATCTTATTTGGAGATTATGAAAAAGAATTTAAAGGCGATAGAGAATGCGTCAAAAAGATGTAATCGTAGAAATCGATAATGCTTTGATAGGCTACGAAAAAGAAAAAATTATTGAAAGTGTTAGTTGGAAAATAAAAAGAGGAGAGTTTTGGGCTTTAATCGGGGAAAACGGAGCTGGAAAAAGTTCATTAGCTAAAGCCATAGCTGGTTTAACTGAAGGAGTTAGAGGTATTAAAACATATGGTAAGATAATATATTTACCTCAATATTTGTCAAGAGAATATGTGCCTTTAACAGTGGAAGAAGCAATTTCTCTTTATTCTATCAGTTCTAAGTATGTAGATATCTTTAACCTTAATACTTATAAATCTAAAAGAATAGATGAGTTAAGCGGGGGAATGGCTCAATCTTTATTTATTAGTTTAGTATTGTCTCAATCAGCTGATCTCTATATTCTTGACGAACCAGAGACTTCCTTAGACTATGAAAGAGAGAAAATACTTTATAAATTATTAGAAGAGAAAGTTAAGAAAAAAAAGGCAGTGATAGTTATAACTCATGATATCGATTGGGTAAAAAAAGCGATTAAACATATAGCATGTATTCACAAAAAAGAAAGAAGGCTATTATTTCATTGTCCTGTGTTGGAAAGAGATGTAATGAAGGTGAATCATGATGTTAACATCCACTATTAACTCTATTTTTATTTATGGTTTGCTTTTGAGTATTGCTTTGCCTATAATAGGTATATACTATATCAGTAGAAAGCAAGCATTCATTATGGATATCGCAGGACATGCTTATTTCGGAGTATATCTCTTAATCAAAGTACTTTTTACGCCTTTAACTATACTTTCTTCTTTTATTATTGCTTATTTACTGGCTCGGGCTAATAATAAATCAAAAGTGCATGAGTCTCAAGCAAACATAATGTTTATATATTTGTTTTTTACAATATTGATGCTTTTCATTGTTAATGTTTTTAAGCCAGAAGCTTTAGATACTTTGGTTTTCGGTAATATTTTTTCAGCTACGTGGTTGAACCTGCTTGTATTACTTGCAGAATCTATTATTTTCTTTTTTATATCTTACAGATTCCTTAACGTATTATTATTGGATGTTATAAGTAATGAAATGGCGAAAGGAGTTTTTGGTAAAAACAATGTGGAAAATAAATTATTATTTTATCTTTTTACATCTTTTCTTGTTTTGTTTCATGCTATAAATTATTTTGGCATATTGCTTACTGCAGCTATTGCAATTCTCCCTTATTTTACTATAATGCAGTTTAAAAAAGGATTAAAATTCAGCGTTTTTACAACTTTAGTTTTATCTATGATAGAATACTTATTAGCTTTTTACATATCTTGGAAGGTGGATATAAGTTTGGCTGTAAGTTATGGGATTGTTGCATTAATACCACTTATTTTAACAAAAATTTATCGATTATTAAAGTTTCATTAATTCTAAATGAGTAGAGAATATCTCTCTCTATTTGAAAGTAATATTTAGTGATCCATGCAGAAAATAAGATGCTGTTTTCCCAAGAAGTCCTTATCCTTCTGTAAGTGCTATGCTCTTCCTTTTTTATTAATTGTTTTTTAAGAGAATTCAACTTTTCGGTAATAAATAGCATTGCATCATTTTCTCTAATTTTCGCGAATATATATTCTTTTACTTCTTTTTGATTTGTGATAAAGTATTTAATAACACTTAAATTATCTGCTGCATCCACTACTACATAATTTTTTGTTTTGATGGAAGTTTCTTGAAAGAGTAATGGGTAGTACTTTACTTTTAAGGAAGGGTAGTGATGCATAAGCATAGATGCTAAAGCTTTTACTTTATATTCTTTGACGTCATGTAGAGAATATATTTGATTTTTAATATTACGTAATGTAACTTTATCTGGATCTACTAATACAACTTCTTTGAATTTATATTTTTTCAAAAAAATTAAAGAAAAAATACTACCCAAAGTACCTGCACCAATTATTATAAGTTTTTTACTTGGTAATGCGCTCATATATATACACTGTGGATAGCC
>WAPH01000004.1 GCA_015520895.1 Nanobdellati archaeon
CTTGCAAAGGCTTCTGAAAAGTTTGTATATATTCCTGTGTTAAGTAGAGAGCAAAAACCAGGCTATTTTTACGGGCATGTTCAAGATGTATTAAAAAATATAGATAAAGAAGGTAGTTATTTTGTATGTGGAATGCCAAAAATGGTAGAAGAAGTTAAAAATATAGTTTCCAAAAAAAATGCCTTTGTAATAGGAGAAGGTTATTAATTTATAACCCTTAATTCTTATATAATATATATGGCTCTAAGAATAGATAAATGGGCTAAAGAAGGAAAAGGATTTTTCTTGAAAGATGAATATATAATAGGAGGAGTTAATTTCGGAGATATAAATGAAAATACATGGACAGGAAAGTGGTTAGGAAGAATATTTGCTTCAGTACCTGACAACATGAACGGATATAATTTTAATCCCACAACAACACCTGGTAAATTTTCATCTTTTTGGTTAACCCTTACTATACCGCCAGCTCATGCAGGAGCAATTGTTAAAAGAGTTAAAGAAAAATTTTGGATTACGCCCATGTATCAAAAATATTATAATTTAATCATACATCAAAAAGAGCAACTTGAAACAAAAATAAAACAAGCGTTAGTTAGCATTTCACAGAGCATAGCAGATTTAGAGTTATTAGAACATGATCTTAGAAAATATCAAGAATATGCACAATACTTAGATGATTATCATAGCAATGATGAAAAAAAGAAAAGAGTAGCAGAAAGATTTCTTAAGATAATATTTGTAGAACAAGTAGATTATCATGTAGGATCCACGGGTCAAGGCCCTGGCAGATTCTCTATGGCATTTCTAAGAAATAATAACATAATACCTACGATTGTCGACGATTTCTTAGAAATTCATAGTTTAGAAGACATAGACAAATTAAAAGGTAAAATTTCAGGTGCCGAAAGACACATACTTCTAACTAAATATAAGGCTTTTGAAGAATGGTTAAGATTATTCGAAAACGCCGTAAGAACAAGATTAGAAAGACTAAAAATACTGCAAAGAAGTAGAGAGAAAAGCATTGAAGAGTTTAGAAGATGGGCAAGACCTCTAATACAAAAACTAAAAATATTAGAAGAGGCATTAGAAGAAAGAGGCGGAAGTGCAGAGTACATTTCTCAACCAAAACATCATAACCTTATGGGGTTTATGAGGCAATATGTAAATCTATGGATAATAAAGAATATCATGTTACCTTATGAACATGGTGCCGAACCTACATCCATCATGGATTACGAGTTTGGAGATAAAGATCTTTATAACCCCTTAAACCCATGGAATTCATGGAACCGAAACAACCTTGTATTTAATTACGACTACGGATTGATAGCAGATTATCCTTGGATATCCTATGAATGGGCGAATGCTCAAGCAGAAAGTGCATGGGGTGCAATTTCCAAACACAAACATTCTATTTATTATTTATTTCTCTTAACCAAAATAAAAATAGATTATATGCAATTAACGCAGGCATCTGAAATAGAGGACATAGATTTCTATTTTTATCCTACAATGATGAGTCATAATTTAGTATTAGTCAAATTAATAGAAAATGCTGCAACTTTAGAGGAAATTGACAATTATACTGACGAGTTTATAGGAGTAATAAGAAAAATGGACGGAAAAGCAATATTAGGTTATCATAAGAAAGGAAGTTCTTATTATTTTAACGAGAATTTTGTAAAGCGTTGGTTACTTAATCCAAAAATTCCGTTAAAGTTTCCTTCTCAATATGAAAGGATTAAAGAGGTTTTAGAAAAAAAAGGTATAAAAGAAATAAATGAAAGTGCTATTGAAAAAATATTAAAGATAAAATTCAATAAAAAAGAATTTTATGATTATTTTCCTTCTTCTGAATTCTACCATTCACTTCACCCTAGAGAAAATAAAATAAAAGCATGGATAGAAGACAATATATTAGGTACTATAATTTACTTAAGAAAATACCCGCCTTATGAAACAAACTTTAGAGATACTATTACTAGGGTTTACTATAAACACATAGCTCAAGAATTCATGAAAATATACAAACCGTTAGAAGGTTTAATGCCTCTACCATAAGGTGAAAAAATGAAAAAAGGTTTTTTTAGTATACAATTTTTGTTAAGTATATTTATATTTATAATGGCCGTAATATTTGTCATATTCGTTGTTCTGATAAAGAGTCAAATGTATTTTAAAACTATTAACGAAAAAAATAGATATCTTAATCTTATAATATCCTCTAAAAAAATAGAAGATATTCTCTATATATCTCAATCTCAGGAATTGAACATGAGCACTTTTAACTTGTTAAAACAGTGTGGGGACGAATCACGAAAGCCAGGGAAAGTTATAAATCCCTATTATTTAAGATTTATGAAGATGATCTCGCTTAACCCCTCTAGTACTTATAATGTACAATTTAATCGTTATGTTATTCTAGTTTCTAACACTACCATCGATGCATATACAAAAGAGGGCATATTTAACGAAACCGTTAGCTTCAAAATAAAAAAAAGTCCTTCCCAAGGTTTTTTTAATATCCTTAACATAAATGGTATAGATTATGATATAGGTGATACTATCACATTAAATAACATAGTTTATGTAATCGATTATATTGAGAACAAACATGGAAGTTTTGCAATTCTTAAAAACATAAGTTTTTCATGTGGACCTAGACCTTATAAAACTAATATAGAAACAACGTCCTTTAAAAAATACAGCGGACATGAAAATGCTTTATATGAATTCATAATAACGGTGTGGTAATATGAATAAAAGGAAAGGGGCATATTATGCATTAGAGAGCATAGCAGCATCATTATTATTAGCATATTATCTATACAAAATAATCACTATAAGTTTTCCTACAACAGTTAATGTAGAAAAACAAATACTCTATGAAGATGAACTTTTCAGTTATTTGATAGCGTTAGATGACATAGAAAGTTTTAAAAAATTAGCTCTTTATGCAGAAAACGAGAGAGATATAAAAAGATTTCTTAACTACTTTATTTCTCATCAAGGATATTATCAAGCATATATTCTTCATATACCTCCAAAGTATCCTGTAATTGGAGCATACATACCTCCTGATTATGTTTATAAAACTCATTATATTAATAAAACATATGCGGAAAACGAAGAATGTATTAACATTTATTTCTCAAATTTTGCCTCTTTTGGAGATCTTACTAATAAAAAAATAAAATGTAAAGAAGGGATAGTCTTAGGGCATAAATCTCTATACGTTATAGTAGATGAACGCCCAAAAAATTATTTAAAAGCCTTGATCATAGATTTGAACAACAATAATAAGTACGAGGACCCTCCAATAGATGGTATTTATACCATAGGTAGTTTCATAAACGAGCTTTCACCACCTAACACTTATTACTATATTCAAGATTTACCTGAAGAAAATAACACTTATTATTTGTACGTTCTTCATCCTTTAGAAAAAGAAATATTTGATTATTTTAGTGAAATAAAAAGCATTGGAAAATTGAGAATCTCACCTTTATTAAGGTTCTATACTAATAGCACTCAAACATTCGAAGGGTATGACGCATTACTTCTTCTAAAAAAGCTACCTCCACACGATCCTATTAATGATATGTTATGGAAAAAGTATGTTAATTATTATAAAGAAGGAGGGAATATATTAGTAGTTGCACCTATCAAAAATTCATTTAGACTTAATGTTTTTGGAATATATAATCAAATGGATGCAGGATATTACATCAAAGTTCCTACAAAAGAGATTGTTTTTGAAAAGGAATTAGAAGGAAGTTTGGATAAACTCTATTTAGTTAATACTCTACTTCACGATTTACGTAATTTAAATTTAGAGTACAAAACTTTCCCGCTTTCTTATTTATCTTCCTCATGTAACTATAACAATTTAGCTTATCCGGCATATAGAGCATTTTACATTAACCATTCTGCTTCTAATTACACAGCAATTATAGGAAAATCAGGAAATACATATGCTATTTATATAGATAAAGACGGAGACTGTAACTTTACCGATGAAAAAGAAATCCTAGAAACAAAACCTTTCCTTTTAAACCACACTTATTATCGTTTTACAAAATATGACGAAAGCCGTAATGAAGTAATATTGAATTATATTAATGGGAGTGTTGTTTATGCTATACCTTTACCTTCAGAATATCTGCTTTATCCTCCTAAACTTAAGGAAAGCCTTTTATTAGAGTATCACTATTCTGAAATCGCTCTAAACAACTCTTATAATATAGGCGATATTATCAAATTTCCCCTTACACCTTTAAATCCTAATACGTGGAAAGCCACTATCTTTATAGATAAACCATATAACGTCTATATCTTTAAGAACCCTGATGGAAACGAGTCTCTGTATTTTGAAAATAATCCTGCTCAAAAATATTTAAAAGAGCAATTTCTCCCTATAGAAAGCGAAATATATCAATGGACTACGCAATTCAATAATACTGAACTTTTATTAAAATTAATTTATAGACCTCCCCTTCCAGCAGTTATTAGAATAGGAAATTCAAAAGGAGGAGACATAGAAGTTATAAACCTTGATTTAACAGGTAAAAGTTATAAAGAATATTATAATTTACTCTTATCTCTGATAATAGACGAGATGAGAGATAATGAAATAGAAGTAAATAACGCTAAAACACTAAGAGAGGCAAGTAGATGGGTATTATATTCGTATAAATTAGAGGATAGAAATCAAATCACTTTAAAGGTGAGGAGATACTTATGAAAAAAAGAAAAGGTCAATTTTTTATAATTGCCGGGATCGCATTTTCTATAGCATTATATTGGTTTGTATCAGGTTTGTTTTTAAGTAAAACGGCAACATTTGAAAGAAATGAAGAACTTGAAAAATTGGTTTCTGCAGATAGATTAATAACAAGCACTTATAAAAAAGTAAGCGAAATAGACATTTACAATCCCAATGCCTCTTCAGATCTTATATTAATAGAAATGTTTATCAGAGAATATATAAAAGCACATAATCTTGAAGATTACGATTTTAATTACTACTTTACAGGAGGTTCGTGGAAAGTAGAAATGAAAATAAAAGATAAAGATATTTACCTCTACAAAAAAATCCTCAAATGACTGTTAAACTTATGTAACCTATGAGGCTCATAATAATACTATGTCTTAGTCCTGCAGATATTTTTCCTTCAGCTAATTTACCAATACTTAACCCAGCAAATAATCCTTGAATTACTGCTAAATGGGTAAACAAAGAATTATAAAGAGTAGGATCTATAGCAACAGCATTTTCTGATTCTGCTGATGATAAAGCAGGTATTAAGAATTTTTTCATACCTATCATAACTCCTAAAAAGATAATAAATATAAAATAACCTTGTATCATCTGACCATGGATACTTGCACTTCTTTCTTTCCTTATTCTATCAATCTCAAAGGTAGAGGCGGTTACAGACTCCAAAACATCAGCTAAATTACCTCCTGACCTATAAGCCTCTAACACCGTTGCAATAACTCTTCGTATGAGATGATTGTTTACTCTCTCACCAAAATTCTCCATAGCTTTATTAAAAGGTATGCCCCACGATAATTCAGTAGTAAGTTTTTTAATATAAGGATCTAAACCACCATAATGCCCACGAGAAGCATAAACAATAGCTCGATGCAAATCCATACCGCTTCTTAATCCCTCTACAATATTTCTTAAAAAGTTAGGAAAGTTTTCTTCAATAGATTTACTCTCCAAATATTTAGTATAGCGATAAACAGTAGGAGGAACCAAAAAAACAACCAAAGCTAAAGCATTAATAATATTAGCTAAGAGACCTGTTCCAGCAGCATGAATAGTACTTATAACCCTCAAGTTAATAATTAAAAGGATTAATGCTGAAAGAGTAGAGGCCATAACAATAATTATAAAATTCCAATCCTGTTTTTCCAACCATTCGTTTAAAGCACCTTTCTTTTTATATTTCATTTTTTACACCTCAGGTTGCGTTAAGTGAAGGAATAATAAAAAGGCTATATTCACAAAAGGTATAAGCACATACACACCTACCTTCATTATATCTTCTGGTTTATAATTGAGGAGCGTAGAATCAGGAACCACATTAATAACAGCCAAAATCGTAACAAGGAATAAAGGAGCGGTAATAAGAACAGCCGTATAAATGTCAGCATAAGTTTGCAGAGTTTCTAAATATTTTTTCCTTTCTAAGCGATATAAAAAGAGCGCTTGTTTGCTGGCTTCTCCTAAATACGACCTCAAATTACCGCCACTTTCTACAATAGAAATAATACCAAACAATAATGATTTTAGACGTTCAGATGGAGTAATAATAGCGATATTCTTCATTGCTTGAAGTACGTCTTCTCCAAAAACTTCCATTCTTCTAATAATGTTCTTTATTTCCTGAGTTACTTCTCCATAATCTGCTAATTCGACCATCATCCTAAAAGCTTTATCGAGAGGTACAGAAGCATAAGAGATTGCTGCCAAATGATTTAATGCAAAAGGTAAATTATTGTCAATATCTTTTTTTCTTTCATTTATCACATAGAAAGGATAAATATAACCGCCCGTAAAAGTTACAAGAAGAGGAATAACTGTAATAATAATTAAACCGGATAGAAACAAATAAAAGGAATAAGAGAGAGTAAAGTAAGTAGCTAATAACAAACCCAGAAGTATAGCATGAGAAAAAATAGCGATAGCAACTAAAGATCCTATATAAGTATCGGGGTTTATATTAAGATTAGCTTTAATAATGGCTTCTTTTAAAGGTTCGAAAAACTGAGGATATATATTCTGAATACGAGAAAAATATCGGTTAGTTAAAGCACGTAATGAAGTTGCCTTTAAAACAGATAGAAAATCTAAAAAATCTATTTTTTTAGCTTCTTTTCTCTCAGGCGCAATTAATCCCTTCTCTTCCAAAAGCCTCTTAAAATAATCATCATCTTTTTTTTTCTTTAACAACAACATAACTATCACAATATTAACTCGTCCTTCCTCATCATATCAAGTGCTCCTTCTTTGTCTTTATGATAATAATTAACATATTTAGAAAATTGAAAGAAATTGGTTATGTTATGTCTATCAAGCCATTCTAAATATTGTTTCCGTAAATCTATTTCTCTTTCTATCTCGTTAAGCGGAATTCCATATTCGCTACTAATCTTCTCTAGTAAATAACTATTCTTTTTAATTATTAAATCGCGTGCAGGATCCCATTCAAATACATCATTAATATGTGCTCTTCCTGTGTTCTTATCTACCTCTATCAACTCGGAAGCTTTTTTTAATCTTCTGTAGCTTTTACCGAATTGTAAGGCATGACTCATTACCAGTATCAAATCCAAGGACTCTACTAATTCAGGAGGTAAGCTAATAGGAGGTGTTTCTATTCTTTTAATAATATCGTCAACACTACCTCCGTGTATGGTTCCTATAGAAGGATGGCCAGAAGCCATTCCTTGGAACAATACAGATGCTTCCTTACCTCTTACTTCTCCTACAATAACATAATCAGGATTTTGTCTAAAACTTTCTTTTAATAAGTCAAACATAGTTATTTCTCCGTACCTTCCTCCAGTACCTGCCATTCCAAAACCTGTTCTTACAACAGCAGGTATCCAGTTTTCATGAGGTAACCTTAATTCTCTTGTATCCTCTATTGAGATTATTTTATCTTCTGGAGGAATAAAACTTACTAAAGCATTTAATAAGGTAGTTTTACCTGCTCCTGTACCTCCTGCAATAAGAATATTAAGTTTATGCTCTATAATATACCAAGCATAAGCTAGAAACTCTATTGACACAGATTTTAATCTGTATAAATCCAAAGGACTATAAGGCACACGAATAAATTTCCTTATAGAGAAAGTAGGTCCGTGAGTAGTTACATCTGATGATAAAGTAGCATTAACTCTTGAACCGTCAGGTAAAGTACCATCTAACAAGGGTTCTGCATAAGAAATGTATCTTTTACATTTTTCGGCGAGTTTTATTATAAACTCTTCTAACTCTCTCTCACTCTTATAGACTATATTAGTTTTAAGATTACCAAATTTCTTGTGAGTTATATAAATAGGTATGTTAACTCCATCACATCCTATATCTTCTATAAAAGGATCATACATTAAAGGTTCTATTTTACCCAAACCAATAAAATTTTTATAGATATAATACATAATTCGGTTAAATTGTCCAGGTTTTAACAAAATACCAAAATCATTAATCATAGTTTTAATTTTATT
Source organism: Nanobdellati archaeon (assembly GCA_015520895.1). Lineage (GTDB taxonomy): Archaea > EX4484-52 > EX4484-52 > EX4484-52 > JAADEF01 > JAADEF01. The sequence continues at coordinate 8,251 of WAPH01000004.1, forward strand.
TTTGATATATTGCACTTGTTCATCTTTATTTTCCAATTCATTAAATTCTTTATCTAAATAATGAGTTAAGTTATTTTTAATTAACTCTAGTATCTCTTTTTCTTCATTATCTAAATCAGGCTCTTTTACACTATAAATTAAATCCTTTTCTTTTTCATCCCATTGTATATGGGCTAAAGCAAATGGCGATATTAAGGGATACCTAACATCCAAACTTCTAACATTTTCTGTTGGAAAAAAAATAAGAGATGTTATAGGTTTTATTTTAAAACTTTCTATCTCTTTTATTACTTTCTCCTCTAGAGACTTTAATTCATAATACTTTTTTCTTAGTATTCCTCTTAATCTAACCATAAAATATATATACAACTTGCATAATATATAATTTTAAAGAAAATAGTTTTGGAGGTGCAAAGCAATGAAAATGAAAGGAGTATCGCCATTAATTGCAGCTGTATTGCTTATCGTATTTACAGTAGCAATAGGAGCAGTAGTACTAAATTGGATGACTAGTTATACTCAAGGAACAACAGAAAGAGCCGGTACAGACACTTCATCTACAATTGACTGTGCTAAACAAATATTGAGTATAGAGAATGTTTCAAAAAGCAATGGTCAAGTAACTGTGAGAATAGAAAACTTAGGAAGTGCAAGTGCAGAACTTACTAATCTTTATGTATATGATGATTTAGGTAATAGTTGTGAAGCAACAATAAGCGAAACATTACCTGCGGGAGGATTCAAAATATTTAAGGCACCAACAACTCCTGATCCAGAATGTGACAAAGTTAGTAACGATACATATACAGTAAGAGTAAGTTCAAGTTGCGGTGCATCAGATAAATTTACGTATCCTAAAGGATAAACATTACCTTTTTCTTTTTACATATTTTTAGCGGGAGATTATGAATAACAAAGGTTTGTCTTCGTTAGTGGGAGAAGTATTAATGATAAGTTTAGTATTCGTTGCAGGTATTTTTGTATACAAATGGGGTGGTGGATTTTCGTCAAAACATTTAGATAATTCTAAAGAAAGTGGATATAAGATTACAGAATGTGCAGTAGTACAAGCGTCATTAGATGAGTTCTTTTATAATACACAAACACAAGAATTTAAAATAATGATTACTAATAAAGCAACTACTCAACCTTATGTCATTGAAAGAATAGAAATATACAACTCTAAAGGACAAAAATGTGTAATAGAAGATATGATAAAATTAATTCCTGGAGAGACTAAATTCTTTAATTTCTCATGTAATAACAACTTCATTACAACATGTGATGAATTCAGAAGTTTAGCTGTAGTATCGCAATGCAAAGATAAATCACTTTATTATGGTAGACAATTAGTACTTACCTCATCAAATGTTTGTAAGATGTAAGTAAAGATTCTGTAGTATTAACATGCATTAATGAAAATAATCTACGTCTAAAAAAAGATATTAATACCACATTTCTTTGTTTTAATGCACTTCTTAATTCTTCACCCTCCTCATCTTCATCTAAAAAATCAATAACTTTTTTATCCAATAAACGGTAAAATAGTTTATCGTAAGATAAAGATCTTATTTCTAAAATAATAGAAGGTTCGAGACCAAGAGAAACAAGAGCAGTTTTATCTTTTTTACCTTCAACTATAATTATTGAGTTTTTATAAACGCTAATATAGTTATTTAAATCGTTTACAATAGTACCTATTTCTTCAATCAATTCGTGCATAAAACTTACTCTCCTTAAGAATTTAAAAAACTATTTTTTCTTAATAAAACCGTAAGGTAGGAAAGTCACGATCCCTATAAGTAAAATAATGAGTAAATCAAGAGGATGTAATACTACTAATCCAAAATATTCTCTTAAAAAAGGTACATAAACAATAATTAATTGCAAAAATATAATTAATAAGAAAGAAAAAACCATTACGTGATTTGAAAAAATGCTTTCTCCATACGAGCGTTTTATAGCATACATCCTTGCAAGTTCATAAAACACCATAGCTGTTAAAGCCATAGTTTGCATATATGCAATAGATTTATGATCGTAGAACCATACTAATAAAGTGATTATAGCACCATAGAATATACCTATATATGCCATATGCTTTAAATCATCTTTAGTAAGTATGCCTTTCTTTAAAGTTTCCTTAAATTTCTTAGTCATTAATTTTTTATTAGGTCTATCGAATGAAAAAGAGATTGCAGGTAAACTATCTGTAACTAAATTCACCCATAATATATGAATAGGTTTTAAAGCAACAAAACCCAATAAAGTTGATAGAAAAACTAAAGTAATCTCAGTTATATTAGTACTTATAAGATAATTAATACTTTTTTTAATATTATGAAATATATTTCTTCCTTCTTCTATAGCTTCTACAATATTGGTGAAATTATCGTTCAATAAAACAATATCTGCTGCTTCTTTAGCAACATCGCTTCCTCTTTCACCCATTGCTATTCCTACATCAGCATATTTTAGAGCTAGAACATCATTAACACCATCTCCTGTCATTGAGACTATCAAACCCTGTTTTTTTAAAGCCTTAAGTATTTCATACTTATGTTCAGGATTAACTCTGGCAAAAATCCTTACTCCTCGTTTTAACGCATCATCAAAATCTTTTATTTCTTTTGCTTCCACTGCTTTCCCTTTAATCTCTAATTTATTTGCTATATATTGCGCAGTTATCTTACTATCTCCTGTAATCATGACTATGTCTATACCTGCTTCATAAGCTTTAGATATAGCATCCTTAACACCTTCTCTTGGAAGATCTGCAAAACCTATCAAACCAACAATTTCTTTCTTTCCTTGGCGTTTAACTGCTAACGCTATGACTCTTTCCCCTTTCGAAGCTAAGCGCTCATAATCCCTAAACTGTTGAGGGGTTGCATCAAAATCTTTTAAAATCACTTCAGGAGCACCTTTAATTAATTCTAATGTTTCTCCCTTAAATTTACACATTACTTTCATTTTTTTAGAAGCAGAATCAAAAGGTACTATATTCAAAATCTTACAATCCAAAGGATGTGAAAAATACTTTTCAGCCCATTTCCTCAAACTTATATCTAACGGATCTCCTTTATACTTAAGTTTTCCATCTTCATAAATTAGTTTTATATTATTGCAATATAAAGCTACAAGTTCGCATAACTCTCTATCATAGCACTTAAAAGAACTAACTTTCAACTTATTTTCAGTTAAAGTACCTGTTTTGTCAGTGGCTATAACATCAGTATTTCCAAAGACTTCCAATACATTCAGGTTCTTAACTAATGCCTCTCTTTTTAACATCTTTCGCGTTCCTTTGGCTAGAGATATACTAATGATAGCAGGCAATCCTTCGGGAATAGCAGCTACTGCTAAACTTACAGAAATAAGGAGAGTTTCCCATATACTTATATCTAATAATAGTATTGATAACAAAAATATAAGGAGAATGATTAAAGCTATTATTTTAGTTAAAGAATAACTCAAATCTTCCATTTGTTGAATAAAAGGACTTTTTTCCTTTTCAATTATTTGTACTTTCTCAGATAGTTTACCAAATTCTGTATGCTTACCTGTCCGTACAACTATTGCTTTCCCATATCCTTTTATCACGTAAGTACCTGCAAATCCCGTATTTTTTTGTTCATAAAGTTCTTTTTTGCCCTCAAGAACTATATTCGTTTTATTCACTCCTTTGCTCTCCCCAGTTAGTATACTTTCGTCAGTTTCCAAACCATTTACTTCAATAAACCGTACATCAGCAGGAATCTTATCTCCTTCTTCTAATAAAATAATATCTCCTGGAACTATATATCTAGCATCTATTATTTTTAATTTTCCATCTCTTATCACTTTTGCATAAGTAACCAAATGTTTCTTAAGTGAATCAAGAGTCTTTCTTGCACTTTTTTCTTGAAAATACCCTATTAGAGCGTTTAGCAATACTATAGCTAAAATTAGTATTGTATCTTTTGCTTCTTTACTCACAAAATAATTAATAATAGAAGCAATTAACAAAAGATAAATAAGGGGGCTATTAAACTGTTTAATGAACAATTTTAAAGAATTTTCCTTTTTAATCTCTCCAATTTCGTTGAAACCATATTCTTCTAATCTTCTTTTAGCCTCTTTTTCGTCCAAACCTTTTTTTTCATCGCTTTTTAATTCTTCAACAATTTTCTGCCAAGGCAATGCATAATACTCCATAAAAATATAATAGCAATAAAATAAATAAATAACATGAAGTTAACCCCTTTGTTTCCTGTGGAAACATGAAGTTTACATGAACCCCTTTGTTTCCTGTGGAAAATTATTTCATCCAATGAAGTAACTACTTATCAAAAAGAACATGAATGTCACGTTATCAACAAAATTTATAAAGATTAGAAAGTCATAATATATCCTATGCTTCAAATTAACGGGCTTAAAAAAGGGATAGAAGAGATTATAAAAAGAGTTAAAGATTCTAACAAAGAACCATTTATAATAGCTATCGCCGGTACATCTGCTTCGGGTAAATCTTATTTATCGGAGAATCTTAGAAAAATGTTAGAAAAAAAGAGTATCAAAACAATAATAATCAATTCTGATAACTTCTATAAACCAGAAACACCTGAATTTTTAGAGTTCTACGATACTTTCGATCATCAAGAAACAATAGATCTCCAAGAATTAAAAAAGCTCATTCAAGAGATCAAAGTAAAAAAAGAAGGCATATTTAAACTACCTGTATATTCCTTTGAAAAAGCAACACGTATAGGATATAAAGATCTAATAATAAAAGATATACAAGTAATTATTGTGGAGGGAATTTATGTAATTAAAGCCCTTCATGATATTGCCCATCTCAATATTTATGTGAAATCACATTCTTTAATAGAAGAAATAATAAGAAGAATGATAAGGGATTCAGAAGGCGAAAGATTAAACATGGAACCTGATAAAATATTTAGATTGTTGGTGGGTGCCTATACGATGTTTGACTTATTTGGTAAAGAACAAGAAGAGCTTAGCAATATAATTATAATAAATAATTATAGTAAGCTTGATGAAATAAATTCTATTACTTCTGGAAAAATAACTAATAAGGATGAATTAGAAAAAGAATTAAAAAACAGTAAAAATAGTATTTGGATCTCCTATGAAGACGATACAGGAGTAAGAATGTTAATAAAAGACGAGATTAACAAAAAAATAAAAGTTTATTTACAATCTAAAGGAAAGGTAGTAGTTTATGAAATGAAAGAAAAGGGAATGTTTGTCCCTTTAAATGTTTTAGCAAGAATTATAGGACTAAAACCATACAAACATAAAGAAACTTAAATTTATAAAAGTATGATAATTACTTAATAATATGAAAATAGGGATATTTGATAAAGTTGATGAAGTTGTTGTTTCACAACTATTAAAAAACCATAATATATATTGGTTTGATGTTCCAAAGGACATAGATGTTGCAATTATAAGAGCCAGAACAAAAATAGATAAAGCGTTTTTAAAAGAATATAATTCCTTAAAATATATCTTGATGGTAGGAGTAGGATTAGATCACATAGATTTAAAAGAATGTGAAAAAAGGAACATCAAAGTTTTCAATGCGCCTGCTTCTAATGCAAATGCTGTGGCTGAAATATTCTTTTTGCATTTATTAAATGCATTTAGAAAAGGATGTGAAGCAAACAACGAAGTTAAATCTAAAGGTTACAAGAACGTTGATCGTAGTAAGTTTTTTGGTTATGATGTTGATGGGAAAACACTTGGTTTCATTGGCATGGGAAATATAGCTAAAAGAATCGTGAAAAAATTACAAGGATGGAATGTAAAAATATTAGCTTATGACATTTACAAAGATGAAGAATTCGCTAAAAAATACAGTTTTGAATATGTTAATTTAAATTATCTATTAAATAAATCAGACATTATAACCCTACATGTACCTTTACTTCCAGAAACGAAAAATTTAATTAATTCAGTTACCTTAAGAAAAATGAAAAAAGGAGTAATATTAATAAATTTGGCTCGGGGAGAAATAGTAGAAGATAAAGCTATATTAGAAGGCTTGAATAAAGGTATTATTAGTTATTATGCTGCAGACGTATTAGGAGATGAACGCAACATTACAAAAGATCAACAAGACCTCGCATCGCATCCAAAAGTTTTTTTAACACCCCACATAGGGGCGCAAACAAAAGAATCGTTACAGAAAGCAACAAGACAAGTAATTGAAAAATTTTTAAGATCTCTCTAATAGCGATATATTACTATATCTACATAAACATTTTTATATATCTTCGTTCTTAAATGTATATGCACGAGGGGGATAAAACATGGAAAATCTTATTGTATGTAGTCAATGCTCTCTTCCTACACCTGCACATTTTTCAAAATGCATACATTGTTCTCATTCATTGAAAAATGAAAAAAGAAGTTTAGCTATAAAGACTTTATGGAAATATTATTCTGTTGGTTCTTTTATTCTTTTAGGGATAGCATATATATTTATAGGATTCAAAGATTTTCATACATTAAGCATACTTATAAAACTTAATGCTATGTATATTATTTTAATAGATATGTTAATAGATCCTTATTGGAAAAATCAAAAAATCATAAGTTGGCCTGTCTATAGAGTGAAGCAACTAACTGTTTATATGATCTCTGTTTACTTTTTAGATCTAGTTAGAAAAAAAGTAAAACTTATTTAAAAAGTACGTAAAGTATTAAAATAACATGCAATGTTCTTTATGTAAAGCAAAAGCAGTAATATATAGAAAATATGAAGGAAGAGCTTTATGTAAAAAACATTTTTTAGAAAGCGTTGAAAAGAAATTTTTAAAAACTATTAGAAAATACGAACTCCTTGAAAGAGGAGATAAAGTTGCAGTAGGTATCAGCGGTGGAAAAGACTCTGCAACTCTTCTTTATCTTCTAAGCAAATTTCAAGATAAATTAGGTATAGACGTAGAGGCTATTTTAATTAATGAAGGAATTCAAGGTTACAGAAACCTTACCATACCCTACGCTGAAAAATTAGCATCTAAACTTAAAATACCTCTTCACATAGTTTCTTTTAAAGAGCAAATAGGAAAAGATTTGGACGAAATGGTAAAGATATCACAAAAAGAAAAATTAGAATTAACACCCTGCACTATATGTGGAGTATTCAGAAGACTACTTTTAGAAAAAAAAGCAAGAGAAATTAAAGCAACAAAATTAGCAATAGGTCACAACCTCGATGATGAAGCTCAAAGTATATTAGCAAATTATTTTAAAGGCGATTTGATAAGAGCAGCAAGGCTTGGACCTAAGCCTCATGTAATTGAAGGCGTGTTCGTTCAAAGAATAAAGCCTTTAATAGACATTCCAGAAAAAGAAGTAGCTCTTTATGCTCTTTTACGTAATCTACCCGTAGATTTTGCAGAATGCCCGTATGCCCAAGGCTCTTATAGATGGGATGTGCGTGAACTAATTAATAACTTTGAATTAAAACACACAGGAACAAAGCAAAACATTGTAAGAACTTATGAAAAAATAATGCCTTGCATTCGTGAATCCTTACCTAAAACTATAAACCGATGTGAAAAATGCAGTATGCCTACTTCCAGACGTATATGTAAGGCATGTGAGATAAAAGAGTTATTGAATATCGATTAATATTTAAGATGAGACGCTTCTTTACAATCCTCTAACGCTCTTGCTCTCGCACCTTCTAAATCATAGCCCTTATCAAGATAATACTCCGTTCTTTTCTTCATACAGTCGTTAAAGGCTACGTTCTTAGCCGTATACATATGTTTAATTTGCCTCGGAGTACGAAAATGTTTATTCCTGAAATGAAGATAATATATCCATACAATAGGTATCACAAAAACACCTATTAGAATAATTATAGGAATTAAAGCACGTGTATTTACATTTATGAACGAAAAAACATTAGGAGCATATTTGTTAAGAAAATAAAAGAAAACTATAACACCAATGATGAATGATGTTATTTTTATATATCTTGTAAACTTTCTCACTACAATCTCTTCTTCTTCCTCACCCTTAAAAATTACAACTTTTGAAAAAACATAAAGTATGATAATACCCATAAAAGCAATCAAAACCCAATTAGTAAATTCGGTTACTGCCCTAAAAATCCACTCAGAAGTGAAAGGATTATATAGTGCTAAGAAAGTAACAGCTAACGCAATTAAAACTTGTAAGGTCCACATCTTTTTCTCTATAATTTGATTATCACGAGGTTCTCTTCTTCTAAAAATACCAGATACATCCAAAAGTCCTAAAACTATAGCAAATATAAGTATGAAAGACATAATATATTTGTATCCTACTATTTCATCCAAAGTTACAACGAACTCATTAAAATAACTCATAATTTATATTAACTCGTTTTATACATATATTATTTATGTCATTAGTTCCTTTAATATCCTGTCAACACTATCAAAAAAATTATAGGTTATGGAAGTATAGCGTAATTGCAATAATAATCATGTTAATTTTAGGATCGATCATTTATTATTATATATCTCAGAAAAATTATGAAGAAGTATTTAAAGAAGTATTAGAAAAAGATAATAAAGATCTATGCTATAAATTAAATGAAGAACTTATTCCATCCTGTATAGCCCATTATTATAGCAACAAAGCTGTCCAAACTCGTAACATTAGCTTATGTAATCAACTTCCCTCAGATAAAGTTAACTCATGTTTGTTGTATTATGCTATGGAAACAGGAGAGTGTGATGTTTTAAACGGAGATGAAAAAGAAGCCTGTATTAATTTACAAAAAAAGGTGAAAAAATGAAAAAAATAATTAAGATACTAGTTTTGTTTATGACTTTAACATATGCAACTTATGCATCAGTAAATCCGAATAATGATTGGTTACCTGTTCAACAAATTGCAAAAAGTTATGAGAATCTTAAATCCATAGATGATAATTACAATGGTATTGTAGATATAGCAGAAAGTCTAAATGGATTTACAGACAAAGATTTCTTGAAAGTTCAAGGAGGCATACTCAAAGGAAGCCTCTATTTATACTATGGCTTAGGAAAGATAGTGGATATGGACAATCTAAACTATTTTGTAGATCCAAGTAGTTCTTCTCGGTTTTATTCTTTATGTTTAGGCGATGGATGTATAAAAAAATGGTCTGAATTAGACAATTATATCTCTTCAAGTAATAATGACTTGTCCTTACTAACACAATGGTGTGTTGCAGGCGATTGCAGTAATGGTCTAAATGCTATAAAGTTAGAAGGTCATGAAATAGGAAACCAGGAAGGGAACATACCTGTAATTTCTTCATCTGTAACATATAGAAATCTTAAAGTAGGTTATGCAGAAGTATCTAGCAAAATAGGTAATTTAACAGAAAAAGATATACAACCTCTTTTAAATGAGCGTTGTCCAGACAACCAAACAATTATAGGGTTTGACTATGGAAAAGTAATATGTGCTCCTCTAAACCTTACAAATTATGCGATTAATACAGAAGTAGAAGAAATCAACTTCTCTCTTACTAAGTATCTAAACAAGAAAATAGAACTAATAAACAATAACATCTCCTATCTTAATATTACTCTTTCTGAAAAAGATAAAAGGTTAACAGAGGAAATTTCATTCCTTAGATCTGACGTAAATGATTTAAGCAACACTTTCGCTAAAAAAGAAGAAATAAAGGCTCTAGAAAGTTCTTTAAACCTTCAAAATAACAAAATAAAGAATTTAGATGAAAAAATTTCTAAACTTCTCATCAATAAGAATTGTGAGACCGGAATTTTAAAAGGATTTGATGCTTCTCAAAATCCTCAATGCATTGCATATTCGTATTTGTCTAGTTTATTAATGCCTTCTTTTGAAAACTACTTTGCTAATAAAAATGAGTTGACTAATATAAAGAATTCTTTAAATATACATAAGAATAAAATAATAAACATAGAAAGTAAAATTTCATCTCTCATAGCCAACAAGAAATGTAATACAGGAGTACTAACAGGATTCGATAGTTTTAACAAACCAATATGTAAAAATTATGACTCCCTTTCCAGCGCATTAAGCTTTTATATGAAAGAAGACTTACAACCATCTCTGGATTTGCGTTATGTAAAACAAACTGATTTAAATGTCATATTATCTAATTATTTAAAGAAATCAGAAGTTCCTCGATGTAATAACGGAGAATTTTTAAGCAACAAATATGGAACATTACAGTGTTTACAAGTACCTAAACCTTTGATAAAATTAGAAAACACATATTATACTTACGACTATTATAGTGACAAAGAAGGCACTTTTACTTTAGAATGCCCTACAGGTTATGTTATGACCGGTATAAAAATAAAAAGAGAGGAAGAAGAAGGATTAAGCGGAGGAGAAAAATTCGTAAGAAAGATAGATCTTATTTGTCGTAAAATTAACGTTGATTAATTATTTTTTCTAATTTTCCGTCTTTTATAAATAAAATTCTATCAAAATATTTTTTATGCTCTGGCTCGTGACTCACCATTACAATAGTTTGGCCTTGACGGTTAAGATCAAGGAAAAGATTTATAATTTCTTCTCCAGATCTAGTATCTAAATTAGCAGTAGGCTCATCAGCAAAAATAATTACAGGATTATTCATTAAAGCGCGAGCGATAGCCACCCTTTGCTGTTCTCCTCCTGAGAGTTCAAAAGGATAATGAAAAAGTCTATGCTTTAGTCCTACTCTTTCTAATATATATGTAGCTTTTTTCTTACACTCTTTCTTATTACCCTTATACATCATACAAGGTAAGGCAGTATTTTCTAAGGCATTAAGTTCAGGAATTAAGCGATATTGTTGAAACACATAACCTAGTTTTTTTAACCTAATATAAGCTTTCTCTTGATCACTTAAACTACTCACTTCTTTTCCTAACAACCATATATTCCCTTCAGTAGGTGTATCCAACAATCCTAAAATGTGAAGTAAAGTAGATTTTCCAGAACCGCTAGGTCCCATTATTCCTAAAAATTCGCCTTTATATACTTCAAAACTTATACCATCTAATGCCTTTGTAATAACGTCACTTCTTTTTTCAAAATAATATTTTTTAAGGTTCTCCGCTTTGATCACAAACTTTGTCATAGTATCATCCTTTAAATATCATATCCAATATAGGTTCCTTAACTATATTACGTGATGCCAAATAACCTGCCATTACGGATACTATAAACAACATGACACTTATCTTGTTATAAAGAGAAGATTCCCATACAGGAATAACGTCTCCTAATGGCATACTTATTGGATGTGTAGTGAAGTATTGAATTAATAAATAAGTTAAAAAATAACCCGCAATTATGCCTATTATTCCATAAAACATACTTTGAATAATATATGAGTAAAGAATGGTTTTTTCATTAATGCCTATTGCTTTGAGTATGCCTATTTGAGATCTCTTTTGTAAAATATTAATATAAATCATAATATAGATAGTTCCAAAAGAGATTATCATACCTATTACCATTGTTATTCTGCTTATAATTTGTAAACTATCGCTAAATTGCGCTATAGTTCCTAGTTTTTCTTGCCATGGATAAATCTTAGCAGGTATGCTCAATTGTCTCATCATTTCAACTATCTTTTTTTCATTACCTTTGGTAGTGGTTTTAACTAAAATCACACTGGCTCTATCAAGATCTTCATAAGTTAAATTCAAAAAATTCATAGCTTGCTCTTTATTTATAAAACCAAATGTTTCTGTAGCAACAAATTTAAATAAATATATACCTTCTATTTTAATTTCTTTACTTAAAATACCTGGTAAAATTAATTGAACTTTATCTCCTGCATCAACATCAAGAGAAGGTAAAGATTTAGCTATAGAATATTTCTTAGTTAAAACACCTCCAATAACTATACCGTTTTTCGTACCTTTAGAAATAAATCTGCCTGCAGCAATATAATCATCAATCCATGTTGTCATAGCTTCTTTTTCTGCATCAACTATATAGAGGGTGAGGGGTGCTTTCTCTCCTGTAACAGGATCATAAAGTGCTGCATTTAAAGCAAGTCTAGGACTTATGGCTTCCACTCCAGGCAAAGATCTAATCTTTTTTTCTATACTTTTAACATCATAAATATAATCCTTACCAGTCTCTGGCTCTAATACAATATTACCTGTTAAAGAGTTAATAGCTTTATCTTCTATCATCACTCTTAAACCAGTGATAACAGAAGAACTAAAAGTAGCGCTTAAAAACCCTAATCCTATTATTATAGCTACCATCGCTAAAGTCTTTTTTCTGAAACTAATATTCTTTAGTGCTAAAAAAAATGCAACTTTTAATTCTTTTCTTAATTCATACATTTACGAATTCCCTCCCTTTCTCTTTTTAAAATACCTCCATAAAACTAATGCTGCTGCAGGAATAACTACTAATAAAATTATTTTAAGATAATCTGTACGATACGCAACATATAGCTCATAATTCTGTGTAATCTCTTTTCTTCCTTCATCGTCTTCGTACCTACATGTGATAGTAAAAACATGTTTTCCGGGGGTAGACGCATAAAAAGAAAAAACAGCTGCAGAATCCTCTTCCTCCTCTAAAGTCCCTACATATGCCTTAGTATATGACAGAGGTAAATCACTGCTTACACTTACTTCTATATTTTTAGCAGTACCCTCTCCTGAATTCTCCACTCTAATCATTAAAGTACCTTCATCACCTATTCTTAAAGGTGAAGGTTCTACAGTTATGGAGGAAAAGGAAAGATTAACAATGCTTATAACCTTGGCAGTTAGAGAATATTCAACTTGTTTTTTTTCATTCACATCATTTTTAAATTCTAAAGTAAGAGGTATTTTATATATGCCGGGTTCTAACTTTTCATTTGCAAATAAGTTAATAGACACATTTAAAGATTTTTTATAATCTAATTTTTTAATATAGATTACATTAGTACCTGAGAAAGCAAAATCATTAGTATTGATTTTAATAAAAATATCGTAAGCATTTCCTTCTCCAATATTTGTTAAGTTAATCACTACACGCTTACGTTGAGAAGGCGCTATCAATATATTATCGCTCTCAACAATAAGATAAGGTTCTGCTACAACCCTCAGCTCATACTTTTTCTTTAACTCTAAATTTGGTTCATTAACAATAAAGGTTAAAGGATAGGTTGCGGTAGGTGTATGTTCATGAGCCTTTAAATACACAAAATAAAGTTTTGAACAACCTCCGCATAACTGAAAAGATTCATTTAAAGAAGGAAAAGAACTAATATATGTGAAGTATTGAGGTAATAATAAACCTATATTATTTATTTTACCATCTTTGTTTCCTTTGTTTACCACTCTTAAGGTAAGAGTAATCTCATCTCCGGCATAGATCTCTTTAGGCAAAACATCTTCCAATATAACATCTATATCTTTTGTATCCTCTACATAAGTTTCTGCGTAAACCTTAGGAAATAGCAATAACGCCAGCACAATAAAAACTTTAAACACTTTAATCTCTTTTCTCATGTTTTTCACCTTTTAAACATTCTTCTAATTTTTTGAGTAAATACTCGTCTAAAGTAACTATCTTTTTGATTAACATCCTTTTTTTATTTAAATTATTGTATTCTCTAATAAGACGCGTTATCTTTTCATTATGAAAATCTTTTATAATATTTAAAACATAAGCTACATCGGTTTTTAGAATCTGCTCTATAAGATTTGAAAAAAGAAGATTAAAAGAAGCGACTGCATCATACCTTTTAACTTTCCCTTCTTTAATTACTCGTACTATTCCTTTTTTTTCTAAAGAAGTTAAGGCAGTACTTATCATGCCTGTACTGTAATTTAGTTTGCTTCTAATATCTTTTTGAGTTAAAGGCTCAGAAGATAAAAGTAAAGTTAGAAAAATCATTGATTCGCTTTCTTTAAATCCGTATTTTTTTGCTATCTCTGCAACAGATTTAAGTTGAGGCTTCATAAATTTCATTACTTCGTGAAATTTTAAAAATATATTGTTAGAAAATAAAAATAAAAACTAATATAAATTAGAGTTTTTTATTCCTATTTTAACTATCTTATTCCATACCTCTTGAAGAACTCTTCTTGCTTCGTTTAGCTTTTTATTTGCCTCTGAAATATAGGACCCCACTTCCTGTAAACTTTCCTCATCTCTTTTGCCTTCTTCTAATACCATAAGAGCGCGTTCTCTTAATTCTTTAGCCTCTGATATTAAAGATTCTATTTCATCAACTTCCGCACTAATATTTAGTCCTTTTTCTTCCGCAATCTCCTCCATTACTTCTAAACGCGAACTTATTACATCTGCCCTTATTAACACAACACCCATTCTTTCTATTCTTTCTTTTTGAACATAATATTTAAACAGTTTTCTTACTTCTTTTAATTTATTTCTTATTTCTTCTGCTACCTCCCTAAAACAAGTAAGATTATTACAATTGTTTATTTTCTTCTCTTCCTCTTCTTTAAAAGATTCGAGATCTTCTATTGTTTGATTTATTTCTCTTATATATTCTTTTAATTCATCTTCTTCCAGATAAGGAGAAGACTCTAATCTTAATTTTGTTATCTCTAGCACTTTAACAGCTCTGTCAATTGCGCCTAAAAGATATTTCTTTGCATACGCTGTATAATTTGCCTTTATCTCTTTGCAGTAATCGGTGGTAAAATTCTCTTCAATGCATTGAACGTATTCTTGCTTATGTTGTTTTAAATAATTCTTTATCTCATTTCTTTTAAGCAACCAATTATTCTTATGCTGCATGTAACTCCTTATTTCTATTCTATATTTTTTACTAACATTCACAGAAGGATGTCTTCTCTTCCATTTGTTCTTTCTCAATTTCTTTACTACATCAATTCTTTCTTTAATTTTTTTTCTAAACTCTGCAACATCTCCTCCGCTTTCATACCACAATCTCTTTAACTCCTCTCTTGACAATGTGTTTCTTACCATAATTCTAATATCTTTCCTCTTTGTAATTTCTTTAAACCCTTCCGGAAAATCTCTAAAGTTTAATTGTTGAGATGTATTTGAGAAAGAATCTTTTCCATAACCAGAAGAACTTCTTTGTTTAATACTTAGAATTCCACTTTTCTCCGAAACGTTTTCTTGCAAGGCATAAGAAGGAAGACTGAAAATAGACATTAAGAAGAAGCTCAATAAAGCAATTAAAACTACTAATCTTTTCATTTCCTTATCTATCATAATATCACCTCAGTTAAGAAAATAAAAGAGTTTTTAACTATTTAAAGACATTTTATAAAATTTTATAAAAAATGCCCACGGGGGGATTCGAACCCCCGACCTCCGCGTTTCTCACACGCCGCATATTAGAATCATCCTTCCGTCATAGCTCATAAGCCTGTTATGAGCGCGGCGCTCTAACCGCTGAGCCACGTGGGCTCTTAAAACTAAACTTCGAAGGGAATTTTAAAAATTTAACTTGCCTTATTATTCTAATTAGTGTGGTTTTAAGGTAATGAAATGAAAAAAGAAAATACCTTTGATCTATGGGCGGAATGGTATGATTATATGTTCAAAGGAAGAGAAGAAGATGTTAAATTCTATGTTAAAGAAGCAGAGAAAGCAAAAGGGAAAGTTTTAGAGATCGCTTGTGGTACTGGTAGAGTTTATTTGGAATTGCTTCGCAAAGGTATAGATGCTTACGGCATTGATATATCAGATGAACTTTTAAATGTATTGAGAAATAAAGCGAAAAAAAGGGTTTAGAAGCAAAAGTATATAATCAGGATGTGAGATACTTCAAGTTTGATGAGAAGTTCGATATGATACTTTTACCTTTTAGCTCTTTCCTCCATAACATAACTTATGAAGATCAAATAACAACATTGAAGAATATTTATGAGCATCTTAATGAAGGTGGACGATTCATTATAGCTTTCTTTTTCCCTGATTACGAGTATATGTGTAATTTTCTAAATAAAAAGGTTAAGGACTTTGAATTTACCAGGAATGGGAAGAAATACGTAGTTTATAAAAAAGACAACTTAGATCCATTAAATCAAATTATTTTTATGAATCAAGAAATTATAGAAGAAAAAACAGATAAAAAAGTAAATGAGTTGCATTTTACAATTCGTTACATCTATAAGAACGAGTTTGAGTTGCTGTTGAGATTAGCAGGTTTTTCTAAATGGAAAGTTTATGGTGGTTTTAATTACGAACTATTGAAATCTAAAGAACAAAGATTGGTTTGGGTTGGGGAGAAATAAAATTTATGGTTAGTTAGAGGCGAGTCTTTTTAATTCTCTGATAACCCGTCAAGCACTTGCCACATGCTTATTCCTGTTACGTCCTCTAGCCATATAGATGAAAGTAACAGTTCTTGCTGATATATTCTCATATGCCAAAATATTTCTAATTCTCTCTTTTTACTGTCTGATATCTTTTTTATTTCCTTTAACTTACGAAGTGATTCCTCTACTTCTTCTATTTTACTTTTAAGATATTCTTTTATCATTTCGTTTTTTCTATCTTTACTCTCCTTATCCTGCTCCTCAAGGTATTCTACTAATGCAGACTGCAAGATTTCATGATCCTTTTTGTAAGTTATCTCTAAGTACAATCTTTTTAGATCTACTGGCTTATCTGCATGTCTTAGATAGTTGTATAGTGCTCCGTATGCAGACATACGTATTACATCGTGTGTTGAAGCTGAATCTATGTGCCACAATATTTCTAAAGCGATACCTTCTGAAGGATTTATTTTTTTATAATGTTGAATAAATATGTAGGTCATAAGATGTGCCGCTATATCAGATATGATCTCATTTTCAACCATATTAGATGTTTTTTTGCTATTTGATCCCTTGTGATTAAATAAATGACTTAGTTCATGAAATACCCAATATAAGAGCTTTAGTTTATTTTGAGGATATATTTCTATTATATCTGATAATGTGTCTGTTGGCGAAGTAAACGATTTGTCAAACAAACAGGTATGAAGATACTGTTCTTTTTTTTGAATTATAGATAATCTGATCATAATTCTTAAATATTGTGTGGAACAGAGTCTCCTTAATAAGGTTACTGAACTCTGAGACCTCTTCTACTGTAGGAGTCATTTTCAAAACTTCTTCTACAAACTTCCTGTAGGGTGAAGATACTAATGCATTAAACTTCGTAATAACATCTTTATACTTTTCCTTATTAATGTCTTCGACAAGATAAGGGAAAAAAGATGATAACTTCTTCATCTTCTTGACATCGACTGAAACTCCCCATTCTTTCGATAACTCGTCTTCAAATTTCTTGAGAGTTTCTTTTTTAAGGTGTTCTCCGTAGCTAACTCATTTATATATTGAATAATTAAGTCTGATTATGCCGTTAATGGCTTCTACTGTTGGAGCACCACTATAAACTAAGGGTCTAAAATAATCTAGTTTTGTATCATTCAATTCTGCTTTGGGAATATTATCATTAAAATATTGGGATGATTCTTCCTTTGTTTTAGTATTTGCATAATACTCAAAAGTATTATAGGACGTTGATGTTCTTTCTTGTTTATGTGTTCTGATGAGATACTGCGTATTTTCTAATGCATAAGATGGTGTGATAAGTATACTACCTGCTAACAACCAACCAAAAATATTCTTATAGATGCTTTTTAAGTGTTTCATAATTTTGTGTAGTTATCAAATAAATTTAAAAATGTTTATTACTCTTAGATTATAACTCTATCTATTTATTGTTAAGGTGTGATACCGAATATCTCTATGAATATGATTCTTACTAATGTGTTTTTAATATCTCTGTATTACATGAGAGTAGTTAATCTTATTAAAATTAACTAATGCTTCATAAGGTATGAAGTATAAAGACGATATGGAAGTGTATGCCGAAGAAGTGAGAAAGATATTAGGGGATATTAATAAGCTAGAGTTAGAGTATGTTGCTGTAAAGATAGCGGAAGTATTAGATAAGATATACTATAAATCTTCTAAAACTAAAACATCGAAAAGTATGTCTTATGGTGAAGCATACCTTAAATATTTAAATACTGTTTTAGGAATGACCCGAAATACACCTTCTTATGATACTCACTTTTACTTGGTGAGTGGGATAAAAGGTGTTGGAGAGATAGCAAAGAAAGTGTATAATGATCACCGTCTTGATATGCTTTATAAAAAAATTACTCAATAAAAAGGACAATTTGCAACTTCTTTATAGCCATTAGTTTTATTAGTGGATTTCTCGTGAATAACAACTTTTATCCCACCATAAATTCTGCTAATTTCCTCATTACCTCCGTGTCTAGCCCATATGAATTCTAATACTTCTCTCTTTTTTAACTTTTTATTTTTGTCTTTTATTTCTTTGTAAACGATGTATAATCTTCTGCTTTGTGATTCTTTCTTAGGAGCATATATTAATGTCTTATACTCTATTTTCTCATCTTTCATATCAATACTTTTTAAATCCTTAGGATGCGTAATTTTACCTCCTGTACTTGTATTTTTATAAGTGTGGTATTTGGAAAAAGGTTCGAGTCCTAAAACTGCATCAAGTAAGTTAGGAACATAATAAATATGATCTTCTATATACAATTTAGCCACAGCCAATCCGTCCATTACTCTGTGTATATTTTCTTTTCCATACCATTGTTCTAACATATCGTAACCATCAATATGTTTTGTAGTAAGACAATTATTTTTAATTTTCTTAATATTTACTGCTTCATACATTTTTCTTATTATTCTTTCTGCTTCATTACTCCCCTCATATCCTCTGCTTTTAATCCATTTCTCTATATCAGCATAATTAACATAATTTCCTAAATTTTTATCCACCCATTCTAAAAGAAATTGGTAAAGAGCTTGCTCATCCACGCCAATCTCCTTGTAGCCTTCTTCTTCAATCCACTCTCTCTCCTCAAGAGTAACAGTACCTTTATACTTTGCCATAAGGAAATATGCTCTGTTCTTTCTATACTGGTTTAATACTTCGTTAAACTCTTGATAAACATCGGTAGAGAGAAACATATCTTTCTCTTCGAGTATATTAGATATAAGTGCATCTACTAAGTGATCTTTTATCTTTATATAACCCAAGGAGTTTTGATCATTCACCATATTACTATATTATAGTAGTAAATATTTAAAAATCTTACGTTTACTTTTCTTTAAGGTTTAAAAAATCTCGCATTTAGTTTAAAATTATGGAAAAAGATAAAAAAGCGGTTTTAAAAGAAAGTGAGGATGTTAAAGGGCTAGAGGTTCATGCTAAGGGTTTTGAGAAATCAATCTTATGGAAAAATCTTGGTTTTCAAGCAACCAATTTAGGGTATGCCATAGATTTATGGAAAACAATAGAAGGAAAAAGAGATGATATAACAATATTTTTTGGTTTCACATCAAACATGATTTCATCAGGTTTAAGAGATATCATTACCTGGCTTGTCAAGAATAAAAAGGTTGATGTGATTGTTACTACGGCGGGGGGTGTAGAAGAAGATATTATCAAGGTGTTTAAACCTTTTATTATTCAAAAGAATGGTTGGAATCTTGCAGGTAAAGACCTGCGTGAGAAAGGCATTAATAGAATAGGTAATATTTTAGTTCCTAATGATCGCTACATTGCTTTTGAAAAGCATATGATGCCTTTCTTTAAGCAATTATCGGAAGAACGAGAGGTATGGAGAGTAAGAGACTTTATCTGGAAGTTGGGTGAGAGTATTGAAAAACATAAGCTTCACGAGGAATCGTGGGTCTATTGGGCATATAAACACAAAATTCCTGTTTTTTCTCCAGCGATAACAGATGGATCAATTGGAGATATGCTTTATTTTTTCAACAAATATGAAGCGAAGAAAAAACTACTTTTAGATATCGCTCAGGACTTAGAGGAAATAAACACCATAGCAGTTGATGCTAAAGAAACTGCTGTGATTATTTTAGGTGGTGGTTTAGTCAAGCATCATATCATTAACGCTAATCTCATGAGAGAAGGTGCTAATTACGCTATTTATATTAATACAGCCATAGAGCAGGACGGTTCATTAAGTGGCGCACCAGCAGAGGAATCAAAGGCATGGGGTAAAATTAAAAGTGAGGAAGATAACGTTGCAGAAATATGGTGCGACGCGACTATTTGTTTTCCAATACTAGTTAAAGAAGTATTCTTTAAATCTGTTTAAAATCTAATTCCCCATTTTTCAGCTTCTTTATTAATTCTAGATCTTATCTCCTCTGCCTTTTTTTCATCTTTTGCTTCTATACGCAAAGCAACTACAGGTTCTGTATTAGACTTTCTAATTATAAACCATCCATCTTCCATCTCAACTCGTATACCATCCACATCTAATGCTCTTTCATACTCGGGAAAAATAGAGGCGTAATTTTCCTGGAAATAACTTATTATTTCATCTTGTAACTCCCATGATTTAACCTGTCTTCTTAATGGAGGAGTAGAGTAATAAGATGGAAATTCATTAACCCATTCATATAATTTTTTCCCTGTATTATTAAGAAACTCTATTAGTTTAAACATAGCCAAAATTGCATCTTCATATACCTTACCTCTTATATTGAAATAATAATGTCCGGAAAGTTCTCCTCCTATATTATACCCTTCATACATCTTCTCTTCAATAAAAGTATGGCCTACACGTGTTATACTTACACCCACATTATAAGCATTAAGAAACTCTATAACGCTTTTAGAAACATTAACCTCAGTAATTACTTTAACCTTATTTCCTTGTTGCAATTCATTTAAAGCGAGTAATGCTAATACTCTATCGCCACTCACATGATTACCTCTTTCATCAATAACTCCTAATCTATCACCATCACCATCAAAACCAAAGCCAATAATACTATTGACTGAGCAATACCTCATAAGATCTTTAAGATTAGCAGGTTTGGAAGGATCAGGAGAATGAGACGGAAACCTACCATTTGGGATCCCATTAAACTTCTTAACTTTTAATTGAGGAAAATTAGAAAATAAAAAAGGTTGCACTGCAGCTAAACTACCATTGCTAAAGTCTATAGCAATTTTTTTATTATATATTTCAACGTTTTCTTGAATAAAGGGAACATACTCTTTCACAGATTCTTCTTCTTTTATTTCTTTAATATTTTTTTCAGATTCTTGAAAAGAAACTGGTTCGTCTAGACTCTTTCTTAAATCAAAAATTTGTTGTGAAGTCAAAGATCTGCCATGATAGACTATCTTTAAACCATTATATTCGGGAGGGTTATGAGATGCTGTTACAACAACGCCTGCCTCTTTAAATTTACTGAAAAAATAGAGCATAGGTGTAGGTAGAGTTCTACGATATTCGATTAATCCTTTCTTTACTCCTTTTATAAATGCTTGAGCCAATGAAGGGGAGCTTTCTCTTACATCCTGAGCTATAACTAAATTAGATATATCGTAATTATTAGTAAAATAATAAGCTATCTTTGTAACAATATCTTCGTTAATTTCATCAGGATATATGCCTCTAATATCATAAGCTTTGAATATCATAATTTAAACACCTCTCTTATTCTTTTTAGAATGTCAAGTGCATTATCTCTCAACCATACATTTCTACCTACTGCCAATCCTTGAGCTCCTGCTTTATATATATTCTTAACTTCATCTAAGAACTTTTCACTTTTAGCACCCCCTGCAACATAAACATAAAAATCATGCCCTGTAGGGGTATAAGATAAAGCTTCTTTGAAGGTTTCACAATCTCCAGTATACTTGACTTTTACTATATCTGCTCCTAATTCATAACCCGCTCTTATGGCATACGCAACATAATCTTTTTTTTGCTCATGCTTTATATGAGGTGCTCTAACATAACTCCATAAAACAACAGCTAACCCTCTATCTTCTGCCTCTTTTCTCAACTTTGAGAAAGTTTCGATCATGTGTGCTTCATAAGGAGAACCAAAGTATATTGTATAACCAATAGCTTTAGCATGATATTTTAAGGCTTCATCTATACTTGCTGTTAAACCGGAAAAATATTTTTCCTTAGTAAGAAGAGTCTTACCGTTTAGTTTTAAAATAAGGTTAAGTTTCATTTCTTTAATTTTTTTAAGGTTATGTTTTGCAGTCCCTGGTTGGAGGATAACGGCATTAACCTTTCCTTTCTTAGCAATGCTTAAAATATAAGAAGGATCAAAAGCGTTTCCTATCAGATCTTTTGGTCCATGCTCTAATCCATGATCATATGCAAGAAAAATACCTCTACCTCTTTTTAAACCTAAAATTTTATTAACATTCATAATATCCACCTTTATTATTATTTATCTATGAAAAAATATATATGTAATAGGTATCATCATTAAATTATGGTTGTAATTAAATCACTCTTACAAAAAAAGAATAATAAGAGCACAAAAGGTCAAATAGCTATTTCTCATATGCAGGCAATAATTATTGTGGTAATTTCTTTGGCTTTATTACTTTCCTTTCATGCTCAAATATGGAATTTCTTGAAAAACTTTAATTTCTCATCTAAA
>WAPH01000005.1 GCA_015520895.1 Nanobdellati archaeon
GACATAACTCTAAACTCATATAATCCTAACTAAAAATCCTTCCATCTCAAAAACCATATTTTCCCAATATAATATAAGGACAAAGCATATATTTATGTTTTCACAAATAAATTTTATGGGCTCAGAGAATAAACAACCAAAGAGATTAACACAAAAACAAATCAACCAAATAATGCAAGAAATAGACATAATAAAGAAACACTACAAGCAAAAATATTCCTCTATAACAATAGAAAAGAACTATGAAAAGCATAGAAAAGCAATAAAAGAAGCAATAAAACATCTAAAGCAATTAGAGGAAGCATCTAAACCAATAAAATACAGAGAAACAATCAAAACCTAAAGGAGGAAGACCAAAGAAATTAACATTAGAGGAAAGAGCACTATTACTCCTCATAAAAGAAATATTTGGAATCTCAAATAGAATGATGGAATCTATGCTCATGATATTCTCATTATTATCAAATGTAGAAGTAAGTTACAAAACAATAGAGAGATTATATAGAGATGAAGAGGTTATGCTTCTATTACATAACCTCTTCATTTTATTAGTTAAGAAAAAAGAAATAACTGATGTGGAATTAACAGGAGATGGAACAGGATACAGCATAACCATAAAGAAGATATACTCTAATGCAAAAGATAAAAACAAAAGTAGAAAAGATTTCCTTTATTTCTTTGCTCTAACAGATTTATCCACAGGGCTATATGTTGCTTATGGTTATAGTTATAGATCAGAGAAAGATGCCTTTGACAAAGCAATAAACATATTGAAAGAATTAGGAATCAAAGTAGATAGTGTTAGATTAGATAGATATTATTCTTTTAAGAGTATAGTAAATTATTTAAGATTGCCTAAAAACATTAAGTGGATTTGATTACTGTATGCAAAAAACTATTTTATTACTTAAGTGTAATACCATAACACGTTAGCCATGTGTTTTGGTTTTTGGGCAAAGTTAAATATTATTCCTTTAAGAGTATAGTAAATTATTTTGATAAAGATACTATCATTTATGTTATCTAAGAAAAAGGTTAGTATTAGATATTAGTGGTGAGAAGTTTAGAAAGATATTGAGGAGCTTTATGAATAATACTTCTGAGTATTTGATGGAATATTATAAGAGAAATCATAATGAAAGTATATTTTCTTCCGATAAGAGATATTTTGATTATTATGTTAGACAAAGATTGTGTGAAGATATAAGGAACTGCTTTGGTGGTTAAAGTGGTGCTTCATAATGTGTGGTGGTTTTATAGGTGGGAAGGAATTTTGTCCTAGTGCCGTTAAATGGAACTATTTTTATAAAATATAGTTCCGTAGAGAGTTAAAGGTAGAACATCCTTTTTAACAGGAAGTTTTTCCCTAAAACCTTAAAAGCACTTTATGCTAACCTGTAGGATTCTACACTCGTTTGAACAGTACTCCTCAACAGGTACTCTAAGATAATTTCGCTTCGTTCCATAACCTAAATAACCATTACTACTTTTGTTGGAGATATAGGGGGAGAACCCCCATATTTTTTTCTACCAATGGTTTCATTCACTTATCAAGGGTGGTAAAGTATAAGATAAACCCGCCCTACATCCTCATTAGCTTTTGATGGATATATTTATCCTTAATAGGTCGCACAGCAAGTATTTTATATCCTATATTATCTAACTCTATATCTTGCATATAGTGTAACTTCAATTCAAGTGTACGTTCTTCAATAATTAGTCTGTTGATATGAATATTTAGTGTATATGTGTGAGTTATTCTATGGGTATGGGTGAATGGATTATATGCTTTGGTTTTGAAATATTTTCTATACATCACCACGTCGTTTATTATGCGATGTGGATATAGGTAACTTTTTATTATTTGAATATCATAAAGCCTATGATTATTATAATCTTGACGCATCTCCTCAATATATGTTACCTTCTTATTATCTTCACACGGCATTTCATATTTTTTCCTTCCTAAACCTTCTTTATGCAGTTTGTCAATAACTTTCTCTTCTTTCTCAAAAATAATATCGGATAGATCAAGTCCGGAATATTTTTTACGTCCGTATGAAGTTAAAGCTATAGCATAGATAGTCTCAAGAGAGTGACTTACATGAACTAAAAGGTACGGTATATTTTCTTTGTATCCTGCTAATCTTGCAACAGGTAAATTAGGTTTTGGAACAGACTCACTTATAAGAATATCTTCGCTTAACTTATCACCTTGTAATTTATATAATCTTAAATCACCATGAATTCTTTCTGCCAAAAGATATATTCCTTCCAAAGTAGGCACAATACTTGTTATCTTATATATTTCTTGAGATTCTAATGCTTGAGGAGTTATAATGTTTTTACCTTCTAAATCTATAACACACCTTTTACCAACAGCCAAATTAGCAATCGGATTTATATCAAGTATATAATAAGGATACTTCTCCGCCCAGCGTGGTGTTCCTATAATATTTCCAAAAGCAATAACATTTTCATCAATTACGACAATATCTTTAGATGAGAATAATTTATGGAGGTAAGTTCTTACTCTCAAATCAACGTCTACATAATCAAGATTAATAAAATTTTTATACTCCTCTTTTGACAAATCAGCCATATCTATGACCCTTCCTTCTGGTGTAGTATCATCCCACATGCCTAAATAGGTGTACACTGTAGAAAAAATTATTTCTTGATGCTTTCTATCCTCTGCTATAGTATGTAAGTATAAATAATGGTCCTTTTTTTCTGGATCGGATGTTTCAATTTCATCAATATGAAAAGTCATCTTTTTAATCACTTTCGGTTCACCAAATTTATAGTTTATGAAGCGATTATCTGATCTATCCTCACAAGGCAGATATACTAACCCCGAATCTGCTTCTGCTATTAATAATCCATATAATGGTGCTTTCAATGTTTTTTCATATTCTTTTACTATATCTATTGTTGATTGTTTTTTTCTTTTCATATGTTTTTTTCTTTTCATATGTATCACCCCCTTAATCCTATATTTACTTTTATGTTATATTGAACTACTAATGAATAATGACCTATTTATATATAACAATAACACATTTATGTATAAATAAATTTACACATACATGTATGGTTTTAGTTATACCAAACATATATGGGCTAAGAATAATTACTTTCTACAAAGAAATTTAGATATTTATGTTGGATAGAATTAAAGAGGCAATTGTCAATTTTAGATCAAGGAAAAAATAAATAAAAAAGATTTTGAGGAATTATTAAAAGAGATTCAACGAGCACCCATCTTAGCAGATGTTAATGTGAAAATAGTGCTAGACATTAGTGAA
>WAPH01000006.1 GCA_015520895.1 Nanobdellati archaeon
ATATAAAGTAGAGATAGTTGAAGAAAAAATTTATGGGATGCCCGAAAAGCAGAAATTATGGAATATAGAAGTTAAAGATAGGCTTTACGTAACAGATGAAAAATTATATTACTGGATTATAGAAGAGACTCAATCAAAAGAAATCATACTTTTAAAAATAGAAGGAATGAGATCTAAAAGTGATGAAGAAAAAGGAAACATATATCATCTCATTATAGAAGCGAAAATCCCTCTAATAGATTTTAAAGGAGTTTACCATACATCAGGCTTTTCTTTGCCTTTAGAAAAAGATACTTTTTATTTAAATAAAGCAGTAATAGATTCAAATACGGCAAAATTTGATTTAATAATAGGCAATTACATCTATAAAATCAAAGCAAACAGAA
The DNA here is from genome assembly GCA_015520895.1 of Nanobdellati archaeon. Taxonomy (GTDB): domain Archaea; phylum EX4484-52; class EX4484-52; order EX4484-52; family JAADEF01; genus JAADEF01. Next base: position 387 of record WAPH01000006.1, read on the forward strand.
GACCTTGTTATTCTTGTGGTATAACTAATTTGTGGGAAGTAACCTATGAGCACATAAAGAGGATGAAAAGATAAATAAAATAGAGGCATCTCTTTAAAGAGATGCAATGGTTTTCTTAAATTTGTTCATAAATTCATCATCTAAAGGCAAAGCTATATTTGCCTTATATTTCTTTGCACCTTCTAAGGTTGTATAACCTCTACTTATTGATACAAACTCTCTTTCCTCTCCGTTTTCATCTATAGCTTTTTTTCTAGCCACTTCTATAAAGTTGTTTTTACCAAACTTTATTTCTTCACTACTCAATGTTTCAAATCTTACATTGTTGCTTTTTCCGGATCTCATTGTATCACCTGCGTAGTTAAAACTCTTTAAGAATACAAATTATTTTAAAGCTATTGTATGTGCAGATTGCCGTAATAACATATAAATTAGTGTTTTCCCTTAAATGATATATGGATGTTGTAACCACCTCAGGATTACTCTATGACTTAGGAGTAATCATGATACTTGTAACAATTTTAGGAATAGCGGCATATCTATTAAGGCAGCCTATAATACCTGTTTATATCCTTGCAGGACTTATTTTAAATCTTATTTCCGAAAATATGTTTGTTATAGATGCAAGCCATATAACTGCGCTTTCTGAATTAGGCATCGCTTTCCTCCTTTTCTTAATAGGTATGGAACTAGACATAGATAAGCTTAAAAGTATAGGAAAAATAACGGTTATAGGTACCTCTCTTCAAGTTTTAACTACAACCATTTTAGGCGTCTTAACAAGCCTTCTTCTTGGCCTGACATTAAAAGAATCTATTCTCCTAGGATTAGTAGTTGCATTTAGCAGCACGGCCTTAGTTATAAAATACCTTTCAGATAATGACAAAATTGATAGTTTGGAAGGAAGGATAGCTATCGGAATGTTAATAATGCAGGACATATTGGTAGTGATGCTATTACCTTTCATAACGCCTCGTTCTTTTTCTTTACAACTAATATTAATAATAGGAATAAAAGCTTTAGGCTTTTTAACTCTTACGCTTTTACTTAACCGCTTTTTAATAAAACAAATAATGAAACATCTTTACAAAAATCCCGAAATCGCATTTATCTTTTCTTTATCTGTACTCTTTGTTTTTTCCATTCTTAGCACTATGTTGGGTTTTTCAGTAGCAATAGGAGGATTCTTAGCAGGTTTGAGTATGGCAGTATACCCTTATAGCTCAGTTATTGTAAGCAGAATCACTCATTTAAGAGACTTCTTTCTCATATTATTTTTCGTTTCATTAGGTTTAAACATTCATTTATCTGCAAACATTTTAAATTATGTACCTGTTTTAGCAGTATTATCTCTTATTACTATCATTATCAAACCCCTGATAATCACTTTTTTATTATACTTCTTTGGTATAGATCTTAGAACAAGCATTGCCACAGGTCTTAGCTTAAATCAAATATCTGAGTTTTCATTAATATTAAGTATTCTTGCATATAATGCAGGGAATATAAGTAAAGAAATAATGAGTTTAGTTGCTTTATTGTTATTCATAACAGCTGTTTCTTCCTCTTATTTTTTAAAATGGAACGACAAACTTGCTAAGAAGATAAGTAAAAAGTTTTCACATTTAGATCACGCCACATCTTTAAATGAAAACGTAAAGAAAAAAATTGTCCGTGATCACATACTTCTATTTGGTGCCAACACATGCAGTAGGTTGTTAGTAGAAGAGATGTATAAAAAATATCCTATAATACTTGTGGATTATGATCCTCTAAAGGTTCAACTATTAAAAAGAATGGGGTATGATGCTTATTATGGAGACGTATTGGATGAAAGCACGTTAAAAGAATTAGGTATAGGAAAAGCAAAAATGATAGTTTGCTGTATTGCTGATTTTGAAACTACTCATCATGTTGTAGGCATAACCAAAGGGTTGAATAAATTCGTTAAAATAATAGTTAAGGCTCGTAACTTTGATGAAGCACTCAAACTATATGAAGAAGGAGCAGATTATGTTATTATAGAAGGTATAGATGGAATTGATAAGATAAGCACCATAGTTAAGAAAATCTATGACAACGAAATAGACTTGGATGCTTTAAAGAAAAAGGAATTAACATTTATCACGAAAGAAAAAGAAAAAGAGATATTGGCTATGCATCTTCCTAAGGATCTAATCGATCTTAAGAACAAAATTGAAAAAAATCTTTAAAATCTTCTTTACATTAGAATAAATATGAATCGCTTGATTTTAACAACAATGTTGATCTTAATATTAGTTTTAGCAGGATGTATATCAGCTAAGAACGAAGATCAAAAAAGCATAATAGATGATTGCATAACTTTATGTAAAGAATTCAAAAGTAAGAATATGGATTTAAGTAGAGGTCCGTGTCTATCAGACAATAATCCTTCATGGATACATAAAAATTGGGTGTGTGATGTTGCTCATAAACCTCGTAAAGAAATAGATAATCTACCAGAAAATCAGTGTAAAGAGTTTAGAGAAGGAAAAGCACATCATTTTGTGGAAGTAAATGAGAATTGTGAAGTTATAAGGGTTTGGTAATGTGTTTGAAATTAAGTTTAGAGACGGTCTTGGAAGAATAGGTATTTGGGAGATTAAAGGTAAAAAAGTTGAAACACCTAATCTTGCAGTAGTAATCAACCCAAATAAGATGCCTGTGAGCATAGATTGGATGAAAAAGCATTTAAACTTGCAAATCATCATTACTAATTCTTATATTCTTAGAAATAGCGAATATAAAGAAGATATAATAAAAAAGGGGTTACATAAATTTTATAATTTTGATGGAGTAATTTACACAGATTCCGGAACTTTTCAAATGTATTCTCAAGGGAAAGCAAAAATCAGTAATGAAGAAACAATCTCTTTTCAACAACAAATAGGAAGTGATATTATAACTCCTCTTGATATTTTCACTTTACCTCGTGATAATTATGCCTCGGCATCTAAAAAATTAAATGAAACTTTAGAAAGAATAAAGTATGTAGAATCTATAAATCTCCCTTATTCTTTCCCCATACAAGGAGGATTATTCTTGCCATTAAGAAGAAAAGCAGTAAAATATGCAAATAAATCTTATGCAAGCGTTTTTGCAATAGGAGGTATAGTACCTCTCATGGAAAACTACGATTTCAAAAATTTAGTAAGAATAGTAAGTGAAGTTAAACAACATGCTTTACCTTCAAAACCCATCCATGCGTTTGGTGCCGGACATCCAATTGTATTTCCATTACTTGTATTACTTGGAGTGGATTTGTTTGATTCTGCAAGTTATGCCTTATATGCTTATGAGAAAAGAATGATTTGTGAAAATAAGACATACTCTTTGAAAGATCTCAATTATTTTCCATGTTCATGCTTACAATGCAAGGCCAAGAAACCGAAAGAAGTGAGCATAGAGGAGCTAGCAAAACATAATTTGCTTATGTTATTTAAGGAAATTGAAGCTTTGAAAGCAGCAATACAAGAAGGTATGCTATACGATTATGTTGAATACCGTATAAGCTCTAGACCAGAATTAGTTAAAGCATATCGTTATATACTCTCTAGAAGAAAGAAATTGTTATTGAATTACGAACCATCAACGAGAAGAAGAGGTTTTATCACAAGGGAAGAAGGGTTTAAAAGGCCCATGTTACTTATAGCAAAAAACAGAATAAAGCTTGCCAAAACAAGAATTAAAAGAAATTTGTGGGGTATGAAAGTACCTTTATCTCTACTTTTAACATATCCCTTTTCTCAAGTATCGAGTTATAAAGGTGAGAAAGAATATTATAAAGAGACAATAGCATTTATGAACAAAAATCCAGAGCAATATCTCACAGATGTTCTTTCATATCAATTTCGGAACAATATATTTCAACAATTAAATTATAAAAAAGTAAAATATAACTTCTCAAAAACAACTTCTCGACTAAGAGAAGTAATTTATAAGGATAAAGTAATGCTTAGCTTAAGAAGTTATGATAATATATTTGTACCTACGCCAGAGTTTATAAGGTTTCTAAAAGATCAAAATGCTGATTATCCTCTAAAAGTTTATGTATCACGTGAAGCTGCACCTTTTGTAAAAAAAGGAAAAAATGTATTTGCTAAGTTTGTGGAGAAATGTGATAATAATATAATGCCTAAAGACATTGTAGCAATTTATGCTAAAGAAGAATTTTTAGGTTTTGGAGAAGCACTGCTTACTTGCAACGAAATGAAAGAATTTGAAAGAGGCATAGCTGTTAAAACAAAGTGATTTATTTAAATTAATAAAATACATATTATAATTATGGAAATAAAAAAAAGATTAAAACCTGTCATCAACACCATTAAAACAGTTCCCTTAATTGTATCAACTCTCTCTTTCTTCATACTCCTTAAAAATATTTTTTTGGAAAGCGGTGTTTTAGATTCCTTTCTAGCATTACCTATTTGGTTTTCAACATTCTTGTTTACTTTAGCGGGCAGTATTTTTGCAGGTAATCCTGTTAATAGCTATATCCTAAGCGGTTATTTCTATTTACAAGGTATTCCTTTAATAGCAATTACTTCCTTCCTTATAGCATGGATCACTGTAGGATTAGCTCAGATGCCTGTAGAGCAAGAATATTTCGGATGGAAATTTGTTATTATAAGAAATTTAGTTTCCTTTGGATTAAGTATTTTGGCAGCAGCAATTACGGTTATTATTTACTTTATTTTATAAAGGTGGATTGCATGAAAAATAAAAGATATTGGTGGTATAGCACAACATTATTATTTTATATTATTATTGCGTTGTATAATCCATCCATAGTTCTTAAGTCATTGCAAGAGCTATTAAAAATATTATATTCATT
>WAPH01000007.1 GCA_015520895.1 Nanobdellati archaeon
CTATTACACAAGCTATTAGACCTATTAACGAAAAAGAAGAAAAAGCTAAATTTTTTAAAAATAAAGAAAATAATGACCCTAAATTTAAATATGAGGTAATAATATTACCCTCAAAAAAGCAGATAAGTCATATCAAGGATAAAATCAAAGATTTTCATGATAAAGAAATACGCAAATTATACAAAGATATTCCTTTATGCTTAAGAAACGAAATAAATTTGCTTTCTTCCATTAATACAAACGATTTTGTTAAATATTCTGTAAAAATATACGGAAAACCGAAGAAAAAATATGTAAAAATCGCTGATGAAATTGCAAGCATAGATGTTCCAAGGGATACAACTCAAGGAATAATAAAAGGGGAAACTTTAAAGGATATATTTAAAGATATGTTGCATGAATACTATAAGGTTAACGAATGGAACATCATATTAAGTAACAATTACACCACAACAGTATATTCTAATAGAAAAATAATAGAAATAAATAAAGATAGATTATTCAGTATAGAAGAAGTCAAAAGATTGCTTAATCATGAAATAAATGTTCATGTTCTCCGCGCCATAAATGGCTCTCATCAATTATTTAAAATATTAAGTATAGGCTTACCTAAGTACCTCTTAACCGAAGAAGGCTTGGCAGTCTATATGGAATTTAAATCAGATATAGCAACAAGCATTTATCCTTTAAAATTAAGAGCCGCACGATTATTAAGTGTGAATATGATGCTTAAAGGACATAGTTTTGTTGATACATATCATCGCATTAAAGAATACGGGTTTGATAAAGAAACAACGTGGTCAATTGTAACCAGGGTTTTCAGGGGGGGAGGATTAACAAAAGATCATATATATTTCCAAGGTTATTATGAAATACAGCAATTCTTAAAAAAAGACGAGCATAAAAAACTTATTCAACTTTATACAGGTAAAATAGGCTTACAACATCTCAAATTAATTGAGATATTAAAGGAAAAAAGATATATTTACGAACCTAAAGTATTGCCAGAGACTTTAAAAGAAAATATTTAAATATTATCTCGATCTCACAACAACACTACCTATCTTAACCTTTGTTTGCCATCTATAAGTCTTTATACGAGAACTTCTACCAAATCCACAAGATGCACAATAACCTTTTTGAATATGAAAACTTTTATTACCACATCTCCTGCATATCTTATGTACAGGCTTATTACGCTTACCGAAGGAAGGCTTACCTTTACTCATAGTCTAGCACCTTATTCAGCCGAGACGTAAACAATAGAGTCTCCGCGAATGAGTAAAGTATTTAACTTAATTACTTTATTCTCATCCTGAAGTTCTGCATTATCCAACCATAAATTCAGATGAATATCTAAGGCTTGTAATGTCCCGGTAATTTGTTTACCATTCTTTAATACTACTAATACATTTTTACCTCTTGCCTTATTAAGAGCATCTAACGGTCTTTTCATATCAACACCCCGACTTATAAAAAACTAATATAGAAAAAAGTTTTAAAAAGTTTTAGAGCACACTAAAAAATCTTTATTTTTTAGACTTTTTTAACATACCCGTGGCGTGGTTGATAAATATCACCCATCTTTTCTAATTTTGCAAGTAATTTTTCTACATCATCCATACCATGTTGTTTAGCTACCTCTACGATTTCCTCTATAGGCACCATTCCCTCAGGCAATCTTTTCTCCATATCCTCTATAAGTTTAAGTAAAAGCATCATCTTATTACGTTGAGATGTTGTTGTGCCTGTTTCTATTCGATCTATATCAAACACTCCTGTCTCTGGATCATAACCTAAGGTTTGCATAAATTCTTTAATAAGATTAATAGCTCGATTCACATCTCTTTTAGTTACTTTTTCACTTAATCTTACCTTAGCAGATGCTTCTGCTAACCTTATAATGGCTTCTAATTGCCTTGTTGTAATAGGAACTGCTTTTACTTCCCCTTGCTGATTGTATTTATTACGTAATCCCACATAAAATTCCTCAATCATTTTTTCTGCTTGTTTCGTCATCTTAGGCTTGATATGTTTGCGAGCATAAGAAATGTATTTCCTAAAGAGATCTGGATCTATAGCAGGTTCTGTTTCTTCCGGTTCCTCATGCATCTTTAATATATGCTTAACTAATTTTAGATCCCTATCTTTATCAGGTCTATCCACTATGGGAAATATGAGATCAAATCGCGAAAGAAGAGTCTCAGGCAAGTCTATTTGTTCTGCCAAACTCGCAGCATAAGGATCAAATCTACCATATTTAGGATTAGCTGCTCCTAAAATAGTTGTTTGAGCGTGAAGCGTTGCTTGGACATTTGCTTTGCTAACTGTTACGGTTTGTTGCTCCATCACTTCATGCATAGCACTTCTATCTTCTTTACCCATTTTATCTAACTCATCAATACATGCTATACCTTTATTTGCTAAAACCAAAGCTCCTGCTTCTAATGCCCACCCTCTCACAAACTCATCCCTAACCACTGTAGCTGTTAATCCCGCACCTGATGCTGATTTACCTACAACATAACGAGCTTTAGGAGCTAAATTAGCGACATATTTCAAGATCTGAGATTTACCTGCACCTGGATCTCCTACTAAAAGAATATGTATGTCTCCTCTTGTTACTACACCATCTTTTCTAACTTTTCTCACCCCTCCAAAAAGTTGCAATGCTATAGCCAACTTTATAGTTTCATATCCATAAATGCTAGGAGCTATGCTTTTCACCAACTTATTGTATATCTCCGGATCCTTCGCAAGATCTTGAATCTTTTCTAAGTCATCTTCTGTAAGTTCTACTTCCTCAAACTCTTTTTCTATACTCTCAACATAATTAGCTTCTATATAAATATCTCTTCTTTTGGTCTCGCCTTTAACTTTAGGTAAGGACATATCCTTCAGAATTCCATATATCCTTATTTTTCTACCTGGAATGATCTTTTTTTGAAATTTCGGATCTACTAAATCATCACGTAAAAACACACCTATTTTCCGAGGTTGTGGGTCTTCACCTAACTCTTCTGGTAACTCCTCTACCTCTATTCTTTGAACATCTCTCATCTTTCGTTCAATAATTTCGAATCCTTTCTTATTACCACATGCAGGACAAACTGCAGGTTTCTTGAGAGTATCTTTTGTTTGAGCAACCGCTATTTTATTTCCACAAACACTACATTCAAAGATTGCTTGAATTATTTCTGGTCTTACTTCAGAAGCTTGCTTTATTATACCATCAACTACAATAAACTTATGAAGATGAGCACTACGAATATTTCTTATCTCTACCTTTATGCTCTCAGGTAGATTAGTAAATCTTATTCTAAGGTTTCTATCCCCTAGTAAAGGATGATTGCTCAAAGCATTTTCTGCCAAAGCTATAAGTTCATCAGGTTTATCGAGTAATAGTTCTGCTACTCTTGTATCAAACTTATCTAATTCCTCGTAATCCACTAAAGCACATCCTAATTCTTCAGAATATTCTAAAAGCTTAGATTCGTAAGAACTAGTAAAAAAATTCTCAAATATCTCAGTTATCTCTGCATAATCTAATTCATTTTTCTCATCATCTATAAATTCGTTATTCATACCTAATAAATAGTTAAAAATTTTTAAGAAAATTTAAGAGAATATCACTCTCTAACTTTCAATACTGGTTTATCTTTACCTATAACGAAAACATAATCTTTTAAGGTTCTAATTTCTTCACCTCTTTCACCTTCTAGAACTATTCTATTAGGTTCTAGACCCCTTATATTAATTATCTCTTTAACTTTAGCTATCTTTCCTCTCCACCTACCACCTATGATCATCACAAGCATTCCTTCTCTTAAAGGTAAATGATCTAAAATCTTTTGGCCTTCTATCTCAAAAACTATGGTGTCTCCTACTTTATATTTATTACCTTCCTCATAATCTAAAAAGAAGTTTCTTCCATCATGTAAAGTTAATTGGATCTTTCCCTTTTTAGCTAACTTTTTAAATCTTATTTTTCCCATTTTCTTTTTTGCGTCACTTGCGTCTATTTTAACAAGGTTTAATAAACCTCTGCTATCATATACTACCCTATATTTTTCACCAGTAGCAGTAACTTGTAAAACGTCCATTAAACCTACGGGTGTTTTAATGTCTCTACTTGCTTTTCCATCTATAAGAAACATACCTTTTCTTGCTGCTTTCCTTGCCTCTTTATAACTTAAAGCATAACCTAAAATATCTCTAATTATATGGCCTAAAGGTATTGACTCTCCTTTAGGATGCTTACCAGGCCTAGGAGAGATGGCAAAAGTCCTTACTTTTTTTGGTACTCTTATATGTTCGCTCGCAACTAATCTCTTCAAATGCATGTCATCACCTTAATCATTCTTTAAACCTTTTTTTATCTTCAAGGTTAAGATCAACAATCATTAAATTTGAAGGATGTAAAGGTATATGCTTCTCTTCCCCTTTAACGTTCTTTCTTTTAGCAACATCTACATAAACACGCAATTTTTTAGTCATAACTTTTATAACTTCTCCTACTTGACCTTTAAAATCACCTCTAAGGATTTTAACTTTATCGCCTTTTCTTATAACAACTGCATTCTTTTTTAATTTTTCTTTTAAATCTTTTGATAGCATCGCCTTTAACATTTTCCTCTTAATATGTAAAGGAGCATTATATACATATTTTCTTTGTTTGGAAGGATCTTTACTAGATCTCCACGATTTACTCCACTTAGTTGCGTGTTTCACAATGCGCATCATAAAAATCACCTTAAACAATGATTCTAGCTATTTTTCCTATAGTAGGGAATCTTTCTACAGCTTCTCGTGCAACAACCTCCTTCACTTCTTTTCCTTTAGGTTCTAATTTATCAGTCATTAAAACAACAGCATTATCTTCGAATTTAACTGTAATACCATTAGGTCGCTTATAAGGCATGCGTTGCCTTACGATTACCGCTGGAAAAACTTCATTTCTAATTTTTACATCACCTTTTTTAACAGTCACAATAACTACATCACCTACGCCGGCTTTAGGAATACGGCGTCTAATCCCTTTATAACCTTTAACAGCTATAACCTCGACTTCTTTTGCCCCAGTATTGTCTATACACTTTAATCGTGCTCCTACGTTAATACCACGAGTAACATTAGAGGATATTGCTTTCACTTCACTCACCTAATTTCTCTATTACAACAAACGATTTGGTCTTGCTGATGGGTTTAGTTTCTCCAATCTTAACTAAATCCCCTGCTTTTAACAAAATACAAGGAGGAACATGAACTGTTACTTTAGTCTTAGCACGCATGTATCTCCTATATTTTTTAGATTTTTTAATATAGCTCCACTCAACCACGGCCGATTTACTCATACGCGTTGACACTACTTTACCAACAAAAATTCTCCCTCTTATCTTAATATGGCCGTGCCATGGACAATTAGGATCATTACAAACCTCTTTAGGAGGAGTAGCATCTATACCTATATCTCTTACTTTCTCATTCAAATCTGTTTTTTCTACGGATGTGCTCATTTTCACTCACCACAACACTTTATAAGGTTTAGGCAATCTTTTTTTAATACGCTCTTCTGGCCTTCCAATTAAAATATCACCATAAATTTTAATAATCTTGCCGTATAATTTGAATTTAAACCAAGTACTCTTCTTTATAACCCTCTTTTTTTTACCCTCGCAATCTATTAAAAAGGTATTGCGAGTCTCATCAATAATCTTACACCACTTTAACTTAAGGTTGTCACCAACTGCCTTTGATTCTATAATCATAACATCCTTGCCTATTAAAGGTAACCTAAAATAATCTTCTGGACGAATCCTATCCAACTTCGATGCTGTTTTCATTAAAACCTTCCTCAATAAGGAGTTTCCTAACCTTGGATAAATGATTACCTTGTAATTCTATCCTCTTATCTTTGTATGTTCCCCCACATGCTAGTTTTTTCTTAAACTTCTTAAGGAGTTTTTTAACATCAGTAAGTTTATCATCTATTCCTTCTATAACAGTAACAAACTTGCCAAACCTTTTTTTCTCCACGTATATCTTAATCTTTACAGTCTCCTTGGATAACGTCTCGCATATGCATAAATCCTTAGGTAAACCACATACATTACATACTTCTTCTGCAGTCATAACTATGAACCCTTATATTATAATTTCAATCCATGTTTTTGATAAAGCAACATTTTTATTCTAGCAATTTGCCTTTTATATTTTTTAATAATAGATGGATTTTCGCTACTTACCCCTGAAGTCAATTTTGCTTTTTCAGCCATTAACTTTTTTTGAATTTCATGCAGTTCTTTTATCAAATCCTCTTTATTTTTTTCCATCAAAACATTAAATTCTTTACTTCCCATGATCATTCACCTTTGTTAGATAACTTCTTTCCAGAACCTCTTCGTCGGGACATACCTCTTTTTTTAGATCTAAAAGCTTTACCTTTTCTAGGGCGATAAGATCTATCATGAGACTTTTTAGTTTCTTCTTTTTTTCTCTCTCCTTCTTTAATTACTTCTTTCTTTTCTTCTTCAGAAACCTTCTCTGAAGATTCTTCAATACTTGTTTTTTCTTCAGTTTTTTCGAGTTTTAGCTCAGCTATGTTCTTCTCAAGTACGGAGACTTCAGGTAAAGAAACCATAATTGCCACTTTAATGCCTATCTTTCCCGGCTTTAGAACAACATAATCTCTAGCTTTATCCACATTCTCATTAGCCGGTTCACCACATTTCTTCAAATAACCTATTCTAAATACCTCCGATCTTGCTCTTTCACCACTCAATTTTCCGCTTACTCTGATTTCTGCACCATAAGCTCCTGCTTCCATTATCTTTCTCAAAAATCTTTGAACTACTGCCCTGTGTTTTTTACCTCTCTCTAATTCCTCTCCTATTCTTCTTGCCACAATAGCAGCATCCAACCAAGGATTTTCAACTAATCGTACATCAATATAAGGTTTAAATAAACCATATTCTTTTTCCAAAATCTCGGTAAGTTGATCTATTTTTCTACCACCTCTTCCTATAATAAAACCGGGTTTAGCACAATACACTATAACATAAGTATTTAATGGTGTTCTATGAATATCTACATGACTTATTTGAGCTTTCTTTAACTCATTTCTTAAAAATTCTTTTACTTCTAAATTCATCATAGCCTGTTGAACAAACTTCCTTTCAATCATTGCTCTCTAACCTCCCCCAAAACATATATGTTGGTACTTTTTGCCTTTTGACCCCTAAATCTTGACCTTCTAGGTCTATAAAAGGTTGAGGCTTTGGAAACCGAAACATACTTTATGTATATTTTATCAACATCCATTCCTTTATATTCTCCGTTTTTAATCAAAGTATTAAGAAGATTTTTAACTTCCTTAGCTGCTTTTATAGGATAACGCCCTCCTGCTAGATTACCTGTTTTATGACCGGCTCCTTCTGTGTATCTTTTAAAAGGGATTGCATATTTCTTTTTAATAACTGCATCTAATAACTTTATAGCATCAACTACTTTTTTTCCTTTAATATGTACAAGTATCTCTCTTACATCTTTAGGGCTTACTCGTCTATAAGTAGTAATGGCTAAAACGTGTTTTTCTGGCTCATACAATTTACCAAAAGGATGACCCACCATTTAAGCTCACCTTCTTATTACTTCCTACCTACATGCCTTGTAGATCGTGTTGCACCAATGCCAGGACCGGAATGTTTAGGAACTTTTCTAGTTAAGGAAAACTCCCCTAATCTATGACCTATCATTTCTGGTTTTACTTTTACAGGCACATATTCTTTACCATTATAAACTCCTATGGTTTTGCCTACAAAACTTGGTAAAATAATCATATCCCTCAAATGTGTTTTAATAAAAGCGCCTTCTTTCGCACTTTCAACCTTTTTAATAAATTTAAGCTCGGTATCTTTAAGACCCCTTAGTATTTTCCTCCTAACTCTTGATTCAAATAACATAGCAAGGTCTTTAAGATCCATTTTTTGAAGTTCTTCCAAAGTTTTCCCTCTATATCTAAACTCTCTAACCATTATACCACCATAATCATAATTCATAATTTACCTTTTTTAACCCCTGTTCTTTTTGCAGCAATACTACCTACTTTTCTACCAGGAGGAGCATTTCGTGCAGAGGTCTTAGGAACACCTAAATTACTACCTCCAAATTTATGATCTATAGCATTCATTGCTGTTTTAGAAGTTATAGGATACAATTTATTCCTAGCTTTCATAGCATGATATTTATTACCTGCTTTAACATAAGGCTTAACTGAAATATCACCACCAGCAGCAATACCGATAGTTACGCGAGCATCAGGATGTAATGCTTTTAACTTTTTAGAAGGTAATTTGACAACGGTCTTAGTTGCATCATGAGACAACACAACCGCATAACTTCCTGCTGTTCTTACGAGTTTCCCTCCATCATAAGGATTAATCTCTAAATTAAATACTGCAAAACCTTCGGGAACGTTTTTAACAGAAATCACATTACCTATACCAACATCATTATGATCCCCTATTTTAATATTCATACCTACATACATACCTTCAGCAGCTGGAATATGCATCTCCCTTCCATCATCTAATAAAACTTTAGCCAATGGGACATTTCTACCTGGATCATCTATTAAATCAACAACTTTACCTTGAACCACGCCCTCAACATAAAGGTAACGAGCATCAGCTTTATACCTATGACTAGGAGCTTTATAAGTGGGTGATCCCCTACCTCTTCTCTGACTTATAATACGCTTCCCCATCTCTTACACCTTCATTACATCATACCTAATTGAGTAGCTACATCTTCTGCCTTGTATTGTGGCATTAAAGATACATAAGCTTTTTTTCTGCCTTTCCTATCTATAAGAGTATTAACTTTTTTAACTTTAACTTCAAAAATACTTTCTACTTCCCTTTTAATTTGGGATTTATTAGCTTTAAGATCCACCACAAAAACTAACGTGTTTTTAGTAGTTACATTATCTATGGCCTTTTCAGTAAGCATTAAATGTTTTAAATATTTAAATGGCTTAAGGTTCTTTTTTTCTTTCTTTTTTGGCTTTTCACTCTTTGATTCCTTTTTAATAGAAGAGTTTTTAAATTGTTCTTTCCCTTTTAATTCCTTTTTAACCGTTTTATTACTTTTCAAATTACCTTTCCCTTGGGAATTAGCATCACTCATATTTTCTCACCATACTTTTCCTGGAGTTTTGTTAAAGCATCTTCGGTGTAAATCACTAAACGAGGATATTGGCCTGAAGGAGCTAAATATTTAATATTAAGGTAATTGTAATAAATAACATCAACCCCTGCAATATTTGATGCAGCCTTAAATAAGTGAGAGTTAGGATTAGCTGTAACTATTAAAGGACCTACTTTTCTTTTATATCTTCTTCCTCTTCTTTTACCTTTCCCAGCCCTTATTTTTCTATCTTTTACCCTTTTTAATTCATCTTTTAATCCTATTTTTTCTAAAAACATTTCTAAATCCTTGGTTCGAGATATTTCGTCTAATTTACTCTCAACAATGATCGGAAGACTTATGCTTTCATTTATTCTATGTACTTTGCCCACAAAAGAAGATAAAGCACTACCTGCTATGGCAGATACCAATGCTAATATACGTTCTTTTTTATTTATTTTTTGATACCAATTCTTATCAGATAAAGGAGGATGTGCCCTTCTCCCCTTTACAGCTTGAGGTACAAACCTTACTACACCCGTCATATGTCCTGAACCTACTCTTATTCGTTTAGTCCTATGCAAACCTCTATTAGCCCAGGATCCGTAATCCCTTCTTCGTCCCCTATACTCTGCAGAGGTCCTTTTTCCTGCCATTGGATCAGCGCCATAAGGCTGTCTGATATGACTCATTAATGCTAAAAACGCTCTTTTTATCAAATCTTTACGATAAGTATGGCTAAAAATAGTAGGTAATGTAACTTCCTTTATTACCTTTCCTTCTATATTGTAAACTTTTGCTTTCTGTGCCATTGCTTAACCCCTCACAATAAGTATTTCTCTATTTGAATCTCATCATATTTTGCCTTAGGAGACCTCACAGCCTGTCTAAGCATAATAAGTCTTTTAGCAGGACCCATTACGCTACCTTTTAAAATCAAATACTTGGATTTAATCACTCCATAACGTAACCAACCTCCTGGTTTTTGAACTTTATCAACTTCATTTCCTAAATCCAAAACATATTTATTGTGCTCGGTTCTTCTGTGATAACCATGCTGTCCGTGTTGAGGAACTCTCCAAGAGGTTTTGGCAGGATGCCAAGGTCCTAAAGTACCTGCTCTCCTAATAGGTTTATCAGATTTCCCTCGTTTTTGTATTTTAACACCAAATCTCTTAACTGAACCTTCAAATCCTTTTCCTTTAGTAACGCCCACTACATCCACAAACATTCCTGGTGAAAAGATATTTTCTATGCCGTATGGTTTATTGAAATATTCCTCCAAAAATTTAAAAGCATCATTTGTATCTGCTATTAGAGGCATCTCAAATATTTCTGGTGTTTTTTTACCAATACCTGCTAACCAAGGTTGTGTTGACACAATAGCTCTTATAATACTGTCATCTTTAATATCCAATTCTTTTAAATCTTTTTTAGTTTTAGAAAGTTTTATCTTCCTTTCCACATATTTTTTAATACCCTCCCCGTCTATAACTGTATCTCTTGCTTTAAGACCATATGGTGTTAAATCGTAAGATACTGCTCCTATAATAAAAAGATCAGGCACCTCTAATAAAGTAGCAGGTACTACAACTTCTTTACCATAAGTAACTGAACCTTTCTTGTTATCAATCATCTTAATTTGGAGCATGCCTACTTTATAACCAGCAAAACCTCCGAAAACACTATTAGTTTTAACCATTGCATTTAGAGTAGGATAGATACGTTTAGCTCTTACTCGTGGAAAATACTGTAAACTACCTCTTCTTGGCTTTGATGTTTTTGACATATTACATCACTCTCATTAACCAAAAAACCATGAGGAAATCATTAAAATTAAAGAAAGTTAATTTTAAAAAGTTAATTCAAGTTAAGAAAATGAAATATTTTAGCATCCTTCACCAACATCTTGCCCTAATAACATTCCTACAAGAATTCTAAAATATCCGATATAAGGGATGTGTGCTATAACCTTCCCCTGAACCATGTCATAACTAACAGTCCAAGGATCTGGATAGGAATTATTATCGCCCCAAGTCACCAGAGTTTTGTTGTTATCATATTTTTGATAAACACGATGGACTATAAGTTTATGCTGATAAGGTTGGTAATAAACTATAATGGTGGCGTTAGGATCCTTCCACTTTCCTGTTGCAATTATATCATTCCAATCTACATGTTTTATAATAATTACATCTCCTCTATGCAAAGCAGGTACCATAGAACATGAAACCACAGACAACACAGGATAATGAGTGCCTAAAAGAATACCAAGAAACTTATAGAATAAAAATGCAATGAAAAAAGCAATAATAATATCTTTAATATCAGAAAAATAAGGTTTAAGTTTTTTTATATAATCCTTCATTTTATCGCCTTTTTCAAAGCAGTCACATCTTTTTTCACCGCTTGAACAACCCTTTTTAAGACTTTAGAAGCATCTTCTTTTTTACTTTTCAAGATAAAAGTCGTTTTACCTATAAGCAAATGATCTCTTTTATAACCAGCAAAGGTAACGTTTTTCTCCTTCCACGCATAAATACGTAAAAGATTAGGTAGTGTATGGGAACCTTTTTCAAATTCTAATATTGCTTTCTCATTCATAAAATCACACTCCAGAAGCAAATATAAAGATACTCGCGTATAGGGCTAGATTTAAAGCTGGACACGTGCCCTGTTTAACGGCTGATTAGTACCCGTGGTCTTAACCTCTTACGAGGCTTACAACCCGGGCCTATCAACCCCCTCGTCTAGAGGCGCCTTAAAAGGTGGCTCTTTTTGAGGGTTGCTTCAGGCTTAGATGCTTTCAGCCTTTAGCAACTACGGCGTAGCTAAGCAGGGGCCTTGCCAGACCACTGCTCAACCAGAGGCCGCGCCCCGGTGTTCCTTTCGTACTCACCGGAGCTTCCTCTCAGCCACCTAACACTCCCACCAGATAGCAACCAAACTGGCTCGCGCCGTTCTGAACCCAGCTCACGAACCTCTTTAATGGGTGAACACCCCCACCCTTGGCTGCTTGTGCACAGCCAGGATGAGATGAGCCGACAGCGAAGTAGCAAACCCTGGGGTCGATATGAACTCTCGCCCAGGACAACTCAATTATCCCCGGGGTAACTTTTCTGTCATCCCTGGCCCTCAACAGGAAGGCACAGGGGTTCGCTAGGCCATGCTTTCGCACCGAGATCCCTTGCTATGCAGGATCCCGTTAAGCCCCCTTTTGCCCTTGCACTCCACGGGACATTTCCGACGCCCCTGAGGGGACCTTTGGGCACCCCTGATATCTTTTTAGGGGTGTGCCGCCCCAGCCAAACTGCCCACCAACTGCTGTCCCCCTGGCGGGGTTAGCAGTGCAAGTTCTGG
>WAPH01000008.1 GCA_015520895.1 Nanobdellati archaeon
GTATATATGAGATGCATAAACTCTACACTACTTCTCAAGAGATAAATAATTTACTTTACATCGGCACTTCTTCTTTTTATTTAGGAAATTATATGGAATTAGAAGATAAGAAATTTGAAAAATTAAATTGTATAAGCAAATATAATGGTTTTTTAAGCGAATATATAAAATGTAATGATAAAAGAATACCTTTCTTTAAAATCAGTTATCCTCTTTTTATAGATACTCGACCTTCAAATCCATATCTAATGATAGAAAGAAGTCAAATATCTTATGGCCCCTACCATTATATGTATCTCACTATTACTACAAAAAGAATAATTGTGTTTAACATAAATCATAATAATAAAGATATTGTAAATACATTTTTTGAAAGTTTTTTGCCCATCATCCCTACAAATCATATAATATCTTTTTGTTATAACAACAAAATAACGGGTTTTTTAGATAAAACATCAGAAGAAATCAAATTTGCAAATAAAAATGATTTTCTTGTTCCATATAATGCTGCCGGAAATTTAGAAACCTTATTTAAAAACAATAATATGAAAAACTTTTTTTATTCCACAACATGTGAGAAAGGCTATAAAGAATTAAAAGAAAATTACAAAAGTTTTGATCCACTTCTTATCTATGTAGTTGATAATCCTTCAAAGTGTAAACCTAACAGGAATTGCGTGATAGTTACTTCTCATGACCGTAAATATCTGTTTAATAATAATGACTTTAAAATTCGTGATGAATATGATCTATTGCTGTTATTATTCTTTAAAGATTTTTACGGAACATTCGAAGGCGAAAAAGAATATAATCTAAATACAGAAATATTCAGGAAACTTTGGTTAGATAATCTTTTTTATTATTCTCAATCTTTAAGTAAAAGATACTTCTATATATACAACTATAAGAACTACGAAGGCGAATATGCATCATGCAAACACATGATTAAAGACATATCTGCTATGTTATGTAGCAATGATCCTAATTCTATATGTCAACTTACGCAACCAAATAAGGAAAATTATGACGTATCAAAAATCCTTGAAGTTCTAAAAAATATAAAAGAAACTTATAATGAAGAGGTGATCAAAGGGTGCGAAGGAGAAATATATATGTAGGCCAAGCAAATATGATGGAGTTGTTAATGGGGGGAGTTATAGTAGTTATCATAATAATAATCTTTCATTATTTAATTACATCTTATTATATGAATAAGATTCAGGAATATCATTTAGAAAACACATATAATTATGCGTCATTGGTTTATAAAATATTACAATCAGATCAATTATTTTCTATAACTTCTCGAGAGAGAGGCTATTTGGATTTAGCTAAAATCCATACGTTCATTCAAGGAAATAAAGAAGAAGTATGTGAAAGATTACACGAACTCACAGGAGGTAATTTAGCCATACGTATAAAGAATATTGAAAAAGAAGAAAACATTCTATGCGAAAATCAACCCACTTATGACTCTTGCAACGTATGGGAGATATGCGAAATTAAAGATCGTGGAAAGAAGTACGATTTATTTATAAGTCTCTATGATATTATTAACAATAAGGTGTATATAGGAAAATTGGAAATATGGATTTATTAATTTAATATATTTATTAATTTAATATTTAGCTAAAATTTGCTTTCCTTTAGAAATATAATAATTCTCTTTCTTTATCCATTTAAAAGGAACTTTTAATTTAATCATACCATATTTATCCTCAAGAATTATTATGAAATCTTTATATTTAGGTGAAAAAGGAGCGTAAGCCTTCCAGGATAATTCATATTTATTATCATGCAAGTTGATTAATTCAACATATTTGAAGAACTCGTAATCATTTATTTTCAAAAACATTAAATCGTGAGGAATATAAAAGGAAAAATAATTACTTTTTGAATCAAGAAAGAGTTTATGAAAAGCTCTTACAAAAAGTAGTTTTTCATAAAGCAAATTTACAGATTCCAGAGCATATTGTTTATACAAAAAATAATCAATTAAAGCATCCGAGTAGTGTTGCAAGAGTCTCCAAGCTTCTTCTTTTTCTCCTTTATCTAATAATTCATTACATAAAGTTAGCGTATGAAGTAAAGTATTCCCTCTATAATTTTCTTCTAAAAATAAAATCCAAGGAGCACTACCATTTTTTAAATCTCTCCATAATAAAGAAGAATACTTAAAATCAGAAGGTGGTGATTTAGAAGGAAGTTTAATAGATCGAGGATTAAGGAGGTAATTAACATACAATTTTAGCAAAATATCTTTAAACTCATGATTTTTAAGATAAGTATAAAATAAGTTATATACCTTCTCAACTTTTTTATCTGACATTTCCACTCTCTTATCTATAGGCAGATCCTTGTGCTCTAAGTTATATGCATCATATGTGTCGATATCTCTACTTATTACTATATCGAGATGGTATTCTTTTTTAACATAAGGCCTTGAAAAAACATTAATTTTGTAACCGTGATCGGTTTTTATAAGTTCTTTATTGATATCTTCTGAATCGATATTTTTAAGTCCTAACACCAATACATAGTCATCATTATAAAAAACAAAAGCGTTTCTTAATTCGTCATATCTTACTCTCACTTCTTTTTTAGATTCTAATTCTATAAAACCCCTTATATTAAAGTAGCGAGGTAAAGATCGATTAACTACATTAAAAGTTAAGTGAAGCAAACCTTCATCGTAACTATTAATAATGGCTGATTCGAACTTCCCCATCACATTTGGAGGAAATTTCACAAGAGAATGAAAAAGTTTATTTTCATAATAAGCTAAATCTTTTTGAGGATATGCCCACCTACCTATATAAAATTTAAATTTTAATTTTAATTCAGAAAAAAACTCAATCACATAATAATGAGGAGTAATAAATGTTTTAACATCGCTTCCCACTACCATCAATTCTTCATTCACTTTAACTTTTCTTTTTAGAAACATAAATATTTATATTACTTTAATCCTATATATAAATTATAGAGGGGTTACAGAGGGGCGATACAAATGGTCAGGCCAAATGTTGTTAATAAACTAAAAAATATGGGAAATGATATCAAATCATTTTTATTTGAAGATGATGTAAACTATATTTCTCCTCTTGAAGAAATAGGTGTGGTGCTTTACATTAATGGTATAATACTCACAATTGTGTTTTCTCTAATATTCTTTATATCTTATTTAATAAACATATTTCCTATTAAATTCCCTTTAGAGTTAAAAGTACTTCCTTGGTTGTGGATACTATTAGCAGGAGTTAACATGTTATTGGCAGAAAAATACATTAGAGAAAGAAAAGAAAAGGATATAAAATTATTGTTTTGGGGCACATTGCTTATGCTTTTAACAGCAGCAGGGTTCCTACTTCCAGGAATATTAATGCTCATAGGTACCTATTTTGTTTATGAAGCACATTTAAGAAAATAGAAAGGTACCTTACCCTCCTTGACTTTCAAACCTTTTCAAACCTCGATTCCAGAGAACATAAGTTATGGAGAAGAAGATAGTCAGATTCACAAAGTACCACAACCAGAAATTTAAAGTCATAATGTTAGAAGGATAGAGGAGTGCTTCTATTTTGTTATAGCCAATATAAGAGAATACAGTATAATCCGTAACCTTCTTAAATACACTAGGGAAGAAGGTGTATGGTAAAACACCACCCATAAAAAACCATTTCACTGTATTTACGAATTTGGCTATTTGCTCCACCTCATATACAAAAAAAGCTATTAGTACAAGAGATAAAGCAAAGAAATACTCTAATAACCACGCAGCTAAAAGATAAAGAAAGTAAGTAACTATATTAACCCACGAAGCAAAGAAAGAAGCCACAGCAATTACAGCAACAATGAAACCATAAAATAATTGGCGAGTAATATCTAAACCAACGAAATAAAAGAAACGGAAAACTAAATAATTTAAAGGTCTCGTGATATATACAAGAAGATCGCCTTTCTTAATATCTTCCTTAATATCCATCATTTTCCATACTTCAAAACCAATCTGCAACTGCACGAGATAATAAAGTAAGTAGTAATAATATGCATGCAACGAATCGACAAATCCAAAAATTAGTGTAAGAATAAAAAGTTCGATAATATCTAAGAAATAGAAAGAGAACCATAACCCTTTAAACTCTATACTTCTTAATAACCCGATCTTAAAGTAAAGCCATAATCGACTAAGCATTCTAACCACCATAAACCTCATATAATTTCAGAAATGTTCTGTAAGTGTAGCGAAATGTTATAGTTAGCAAAGTAATTATAAAGATCCCTACCATTGCATTAATTAAAAACCTCTTGAACGAGAACATCCAAAGCATCGATGCAGGATTGTAAGTATAAAGGGGTACAAGAAATACCATAGCTATAGTCCATATGAATTTGTGGTCTCTGAACAAAACATAAGGATACTTTAAAAATACATCTTGCACATCAAATATAAGGTATCGGAAACCATGCTTATCTGATTTGAATATTGCCGCCCCTAGGACCTCGAGGGTATTATACAGTAATGAAAAAGTTGCGACTCCTAAGATCACCAAAGCAATATAAGTAACGAGGTTTTTAAAGCCAATACTTAACATATAATACTTTATCACATATATGATTAATGCAATTTCTATAATAATTATGGGTATGCGATTCCATACATTACTTATAGTACTTAACCATTCATGTACAGGTCTTGAGAGAAATAAAAAATAGTCTGAGTAATAGAAACCTTCTGAAAAAGTAAAAAACTTAGATAGATCAAAAATAAGCCATGAAGTAAGCATAACCAACGTTGCTTGATATAATGGTAAAAGATGAGTCTTGAATATGAAAAATATTACTATAAGGTATTGAGTCAATCCATACAAGAAGTTGTTTATCAAAAACAAATAAAAAGAAACCTTGTATTCGGAAATCTGCTTTAAATGTATTTTTATCCATGCAGCATACTCCTGCAACACTCTCATCTTACCAACCTGCTTTTATAATCTCCTCTAAGGAAGGGCTTCTTACATTAATATCTCTTATATTCTTGTCATCTGTAACATATTTCATCCACTTTTTAAGGCTGCTTTTCTTTACAACGAAAATATAGCGATTACCTCTTTGACTTTCGACTTTAAGCTTCCTTGCCCAATCGCTGACTCCATTAATAAACTCTATCTCCAATATTTTATAATCTATATGCTCTATTATTCTCGAGTATTCCTCATTTTTCTTTATTCTCCCTTTTTCCAACCATATAACTCTCGTAGCTAATTCCTCTATGTCCTCCATGTAATGACTTGTGAGGAATATGGTTGTATGCTCATCCTTATTCATTCTTTTTAGGAACTTTCTAATCTCATCTTTAGCGAAGATATCCAAACCAATAGTCGGTTCATCCAAAAACACAACAGCGGGTTGATGTAAAAACGCAACGAGTATATTCGCTTTCTTGCGCTGACCAAAACTCATCTTTCTCACTGGCGTGTAAAGAAGATCATTTAAGCCTAACATCTCAGCTAACCATTCCATTCTCTCTTGCCATCTAGCCACATTATAAATTTCGGCAAAGAATTTCACTGAATCTATAAGCGGGATATCAAAGAAAACATTTTCTCTATTTCCGAAAACCAAAGCTATGTAATTGGCGAGTTTTTTACGGTTCTTGTAAGGTTCCAT
This sequence comes from Nanobdellati archaeon, assembly GCA_015520895.1. Lineage (GTDB taxonomy): Archaea > EX4484-52 > EX4484-52 > EX4484-52 > JAADEF01 > JAADEF01. The sequence continues at coordinate 5,668 of WAPH01000008.1, forward strand.
ACCTAGAACTCTTACCTTACCCGTTGTCGGTTCTAAAATTCCAGTCAGAATCTTAATGGTTGTTGTTTTTCCTGCTCCGTTCCTTCCTATGTAACCAATTACTTCTCCTTCTTCAACTTCAAAAGAAACATTTTCGAGAGCAAGAAAATCCTCATATTTTCTGTAAAAGAGGCGTTTCCAGAAAGGTGCGTTTTGCATATAATCCTTATCGGGAATTTTATACACGTGTGTCAAAGAATTAACTTCTATTACTTTCATAAATTATAAAAAGAGAAGAAAATTTAAAAAATTACTTCTCAATAGCCTGCTTCAAAGCAGCAATTTCCTCCTTCTTCTTATCTCCTTCTACATAAACTGGTTTCTTCCACTCTAATAACACCAAAACTAATCCAATAATTAATACAGCTAAAGGTATTAACCAAGGCCAGTATTTAGATAACCAATTTTCAGACTTGGGTGTGACATAAACAGGCGTCACATCTTTAATTATCTCTATTCTCTCAACCCTGAACTTGTACTCACCTTTCTCTTTATCCACTTTCAAGAACTCTACATCGATATTATATGTTTTGTTATCCCACTTTATCGTATATGTTTTTTTACCTATTTCTGGATTTTGGTCCTCGTACAGTTCATCACCTACTTGAACTATAAAAGATCCTACTAAAAAGGTTATGTCTTCTTCCTCAATCTTACCTTCCATGTAATACTTAATATGTAAATTTTCTTGCTTAGTTTTGTTTATAGTATATATTTTTTCCCTATCAAAGTTCTCTATGACAACTCTTAACTTTTGTGGTTCTCTTCCTGAGACTTGTGCTTTCTCCACCATTAAATTGAAGGTTAACTCAAATTTTCTTTCTACTCCGTATTTATCTATAACTTTGCCTTTAAACTTGTAAACTTTATTAGGCAAATCCGTATTAGGCGCAACATATATGAAAAACTTACCTTCTTTACCGCTCTTGATCTCTAACTCTGCTGGTTCCACATATACAAAGTCCGGTTTACCCTCTAATTCCACTCTAAAAGTATTATCTGCTAATCCGTCATTCTTAATAGTTACATAATATATGTAACCCTTTAATTCGTACGCATTAATTTCTTGAGGCTCTATACTAACCGTATAATTAGAGCATTCTTTTTGAGGTAAAACTTCTATTTCTAAAGTAGTAGTTTTAGTATAAGGCATATGCATACCTTCTAAAGTAATTTCATCTTCTATTATACCTTCTCCCACATCCTTACTTACATTTACTATATAGCTTACTTTTTTACTTTCACCTTCTTTTAAAGTAATAGTTGGCGTTTCAAAAAATCCGTATTCTCCCTTTAGGTAGTATGTTTCTGGTTTTTCACCAGTATTGGTTATCACAAAATCTACCTTTCCTGAAGGTGTTAATGAACATACTTTTACAAGTTTATAGTTGCTCTTAATCTCTCCATTATAGCAGTTTCTAACAGTTAAGTTAGCTTTAGCAACATCTTTAATTTCATCTCCTTTAAATGTCACTTCAAAAGTATAATTACCATACTCTAAATCCATTGTAGAAATATACACCTCTTTATAGATAGTTTCTTTAGGAGGTATTATTATAGTTCCTATCTCTACGTCTCCTAAAGTAGTAGATAATTTACCTTTTACTTCTTTATCACCTTTATTCTTCAATGCAATAATAAATCTTGCTGCACTGCCTTTACAGGTTTCCATTCTCTCAGGAACCAAAACAACTGTACCATCTCCACAAGTTAAGCTATTTATTTGAACATTTTTCACATCTACTTTTGATTTACTTTTTGCCATTACATCTATAGCTATGTTTCCTTCTTTATTAGCAATAACCTCCAAAGTTATTGTTGCATTTTCATTTGGCTCTAATTCCAAAGTTTCTTGACTTAACTTACCATAAGATGTTTTTAATTTCACAGTGTTTTTCTCATAAGGATTATTTTTTACATATATCTTAAAAGTAGTTTTATCACCCTTACACAAATCAGTACTTTGTGGTACAACAGTCATATCGTAATCATAACATATTCTACCGCTTACATAAATTTTTGCTTCACCATGTGCAAAAGAATAAAGAGAATCTGCTTTTAAAGTTATTACATCATATTCTTGAGTAACTTTATAATACAAATAATCTCTTTCTATTTCTTGAGGATCTAATTCTGTTTCTTCGAATTCCAAATTGCCGTTATTCGCATCTACGCTAACTTTAACCAATTCTGTGGCTTTACCATTATTCTTTAAATCAAAAGGTATCTTCAATACATCACCAATACATGCATGAACTCTTTCATAATCTTGAGGAATTTCTATCCCTACATCATGACAGTCCAAAATATTCACTTTTATTTCCTCTTCATCTTCTCCAACTTCCTTAGAATAGGCGCTTATCTTTAACCTATAAGTACCAGGTTTAGCAGAAATATCAGGAGTCAAAAAAAACTTAATATCTTTCTTCTCTCCGGGTGTGAGCACAAAGCTATCTGGTGCTGCAGTAATCCAATCACTCGCAGAATATACTTTTACTTCTATAGGCTCAGAATAGGTATTTTCCACATAACCATCAAATGCTTGAGTAGAATAAGGACACATTTCAAAAGTATAAGCATTTACACCTAAATTAATATTAGCTGCATAACCTATCGGTAATATTAAAGCTAATACCATAAATAGTTTCATGATCGTAACTCTCCTTATTAAAGATTCCATACTAAATGCACCTCCTATTATCACCACTACAAAGTATCATATTATTTTAGAAAGGTTTTTAAATTTATCGGACCGCAACTATTAAAAACTAAAAAAATATTTTAAAATTCCTTTATCCTTTAATTAGGTAGAATAGCGGGGTAGAGCAGCCTGGAGTGCTCGTCGGGCTCATAACCCGAAGGCCGGAGGTTCAAATCCTCCCCCCGCTATATTCTAATAAAAAATATTTATATTTAATACCACCATAATTTTCTCTATGCATATCCGTAAAATGTCAATTATCTTTATAACCGTAATTGTAATATTAATGAGTGGCTGCATACAATCTCAAAAAGATATAATCTTAAAAGAAAATTTATCTCAAAATAATACCTTCGCAACACCAAGAAGTAATAATAAACTGCAAAATATCACTTTTACTCAAAATATTACTACATTGTCTCAGATAAAAGACATGAAAATCGAAAGTTGGGCATATCAACTACAAAATGCCGATCCTGATAAAATTACTGAATCAGGATTTGATCTGATAGTAATTGACTATTCACGTGATGGAAGTGAGAAAAGCAAATATTCTCGTGAAGATTTAGAAAAAATAAAAGAAAAAGGAATAATAATTATAGCGTATCTAAGCATAGGAGAAGCAGAAGATTATCGATTTTATTGGAAAAAAGATTGGTATAGTAACCCACCTAACTGGTTAGGTAAGGAAAATAAAGAATGGGAAGGGAACTATGCAGTTAAATACTGGAATAATGAGTGGAGATCAATCATCTTCTCTTATTTAGATAAAATCATAGAGCAAGGTTTCGCAGGTATTTATCTTGACAAAGTTGATGAATTTGAATACTGGAGTGATGAAGATAATGGTGAAAATCTAATTCTTTCTGAAGAAGATGCTGCAAAGAGAATGATACGTTTTATTGAAGAAATCGCAAAATATACTAAAAATAAAACAAATAGAGGTTTTTATATTATTATTCAAAATGGAGAAAGAATACTAGAATATGATAACGACACTTTATTAAAAATAATCTCTGGGTGGGCCGTAGAAGATTTATTCTATAAAGAGTTAGAACCCTTACCTGAACAACAAATAAGAGAACGCACGTTTTACTTAGATAAAGTAAAAGAAAAAGGGAAAATCATATTATCTGTAGATTACGTGGATAATGGAGAAGGATACGAAGGAGAAAATAAAAGAAGGATTGACGATTATATTACTAAAGCTAAATATAAAGGATATATACCTTATGCTGCTATATCTGATAGAGATTTAGATGAATTGAATATTATTGAAGGAGTGCAACCTCCTCTTTAATTTTTTCAACCATCTTCTCCAACAACACATCATCAACATATGCTTGTTTCTCATCTCTAATCTCGTGCCACCTACTCTCATCCAATACATTAACCCATTTTATGCGAAGTTTATTAGCAGCAAGTTCAAAAGCTTTTAAGCTTTCACTCCCAGGTTTAAGATAAACAAAAATTTTATCGTAAATATGATTTTTTAGATAATTCTCAATGCGTTTGGCATTAATTTCCACATATGCTTTCTTCACCTCTTCTGTTTCTTCATACTCCGGCCAATCATAAGCATTAAAAGGATACTTATTCTCAAATTCTCGAGGAACAACACCAGGATTAGAAATTATTAGTTGATGTATTTTAGCATAATCCTTACCTAAACGTTGTAAGTATCTTATGATTTTACGATGTGTTTGAGATGTAGAATAAGGTTTCTTATAACTGCAATGCATAAATAAAGCATACCTTTTTATTTTAGGAGGTTCATAGAAGCGTGCTATAAAATCCTGCCAAACTTCATAATAAGGATGTTTTAGGTTCGTAAGAGTAGCTCCTCTCAATTCTTCTTTTGCTTTTTCTCTATATTCCTTGCTGAAATGAGGGTATATAACATAATCTCTTTCATAAATCTCAACCTTTTTATGATTTATATATTTTTTAACTATTTCTCTAAATTCTGAAATACTGAGAGGTTTCCATTCTTTATTTAGCCATAAATCAAAAAGTTTAGCATAAGAAGAATAAGCAAAGGTGTTAAGTACAGCTACACTATCAGAATATTTTAGAGCTATCTGCATAGTATTTTCAAAATCTTTTTTAATGTCTTTAACGTAAGGTAGATTAACCATCACATATGTACGTACTTTAAATCCATATCTTTTTATTCTTTGTGCAGCTTCAATCCACCTCTCCACAGTTATGCCTTTTTCTATTTTTTTAAGCACTTCGTTATCAGCGCTTTCTAAACCTAAAGCAATATGCACTTCTAAACCTTGGGAATCTTCTTGTAACTCTTTTAGTTTTTGATCAGTTGCAAATCCAGTCCACACTTCTATTATTACTTTTTTAATACCTCTCTTTCTTAACTCTTCGAAAATAAATTGCCTTACTTCGCGAGGAATCTGATTATCATCAATAAAGGTTCCTGAATTAAAGATTTTTATGCTCTCTCCTTTATAATCGCCTAATAACTTTAAGAACTTCTGTTTCAATTCTTTATTACTTAATATAACCACATTTTTCTTTTTACTCATACTGCAAAAAATGCATTTCCCCCAAGCACACTTATTATTCTCCAAAATGATGGTTTTCATTTATATCTATACCTCCTAACATAACCACATCTTAGACATCTCACTTCAAGGGATTTTGTTAAAGGATTCACTCTATATATTGCGGTTTTCCCGCTTACAAAATAAGTATTGCATTTCCTACAAAATTTAAGTTTTTGTTCCCGTGTAAAACGTATGTTAAACTTTTTAGCTACACGTCTTGCATGTTCTACATATCTACGTGCAAGATATTCATCCTTCAAGGCAACATTTTCTGCCAAATCCAATAATTCGTTTATGTGTAGTTTAGCAATTTCTAACTGCCATTTAGGTTTTCTCCTACGAGAAGCCATCATTAAATTGTTAGATCCTTAAGATAGCCTTCTTTCTCTAACCATGCAACTTCCGCCTTTCTATATTTGTATATGATATCTCCCCTTTCATCTCCCTGAATCTGCCATTTTTTAACAATAACAACATCTCCTTCCCTTAGCCATAACCTTTTTCTATATTTTCCAGGTACTCTGCAAACTCTTATTTTTTTATCAGCACATATAACATTTAACCTACCAAAACCCAATCTTGATTCTATAATTCCTAATACTTCCCCTTCTTTCTCGTTAGGCAAACGAGCCCTTACAATCTCTTCCTCTCCTTCTAGCACCTCATCTAATTTATCCTTACTAGTCATAAGCATCACCTTTTCTCCCTTATCAATAAAGTTATACGATATATTCTTCTGCTATCTTTAACACTATAAAGCTCTTTGCTAACTTTTGTCTCATGGTTCTTATATTTTTTCTTTATTTTGTTTATGAGTTTCTTATTTCCAATATATATATCAACACCTTCCTTTAAATAATTAACCCTACTAATAAATGATAAAACATGTTTATCTTTATCAATTATCTCAGATATTTCTCTTTCCATTTTTTCTACAAATTTATCACTACCTCTTATTTGTATTTTACCTTCATAATAGCCACCATGCACGCGAGAGCAAACATCACAAGTACCTTTATTAAAATCTAATCTCTTTAATTTACCTTCTTTTTTTAGAATTGCTTGTTTGTTATTTATGTCAATTATTTCATATCCTTCATAATGCTTTTTTATAATAGAAATGAGATAATCACTATAATCTAAATAATATCTCAATGGCGGATCAAGCCACGATTTTCCTTTTTTATACCTAAGACACTCACATATTGTTATTGTATCTTTACCTTCATTAATAACTCTGATATCTTCTTTTTTTACTTCACACTCTTCACATATAACATCTTTTTTATTTTTTATCTCTTTACCACATATAATACATATTCTTTTTCTTTTCATAATTTATTAAATTATAATGATATTATAAAAAGTTTAATTGGTTTTATTTTAATATGTAATCCTTTTTTTGATAACATTTAGAAACATCTTTGTAGATTCTCTTTTTAATTTTAATTTGGGTTAGATTTCAAAAGTAATTTTTCTTTTTTATGAGCATTTTTCAGATCTTGAGGAATAATCTTTATGGACTTCACATTATCATATTTTTCATAAAAATCATATATAGATAACTTAGTAATTCCGGATATAAGAACATTACTTGCTGAAACATAAATATAAGGCATATTGTTAAAAAATATCGCTGATAGGCGTGTATTTATGCTTCCTATAAATTCTTTTATATTTATTGTTTCCTTTAGTAGTTGATAATTTTATTTCTGATTTATAAAGCGTTATCACATAAATATATTCTTGTTCTTCTTTAATTACATTGAACATTGAACCTCTTTCAATTTTGATATTTCCTATATATAAATTATCATTCAAATAGAAAAAGCATTTTTCTTCATAATTTAAAGGGATGAGACTAAAAGAAGTTTTATTACTTTCTCTCACATGTTCTATATATTTCCCATTCCCTACAATCTGAATACGTTTATCCTTTAATGC
>WAPH01000009.1 GCA_015520895.1 Nanobdellati archaeon
ATTCAATCTCTAACTCTGCACACCCACACATTTTTTAGCAAAAACTTGTAATTTACTAGTAGGAATGTCTATCTTGTCTCTTTTAATATATCTTTTAAGAGCTTTACTATCTTCACTCCAACCAAAGAATTTTTTTAATTGTGATTCTGTTAGCACATTAGCCAAATCAGTAGCACGACTGTGTCTGAAAATATATGGATAAAGAGCAGGAAGTCCTAATGTTTTTTGAATCTTCTTTAAAACTTTTCTAACATAATAATTATAAGAAATATCAAAAAGATATTCACTACCTTGAGCCTTCTTTTTGTTGATGTATTTCTCCAGATAATCTTTAAAGATCACACTTACAACCCCTCTTTCACCTGTTTTTCCATTTACTCTAAATATTATTCTATCCTTATATATGTTAATATGTTTTAACATCACGGACATGGCCTCTGAAGGTCTTGCTCCTGTGTCATATAGAAACATCGTGTATGCTTTATAATCTTCATTATCTATGAGTTTTATTATGTTTAACACAGTATCAAAGTCCAAATAATCATTTCTTATATTTTTTTCTGTCTTTATATCTAACAAATACAAATATTTCTCTTTTCCAGTCATTTTTAGATAATATTTTAGAGCATAGATATAAAACTTTATTGTCTCCCCTGCATAGTTCTTCGTTCTGAGGCAATACAAGAAATTAATTATTTTATCTCTCGTAATGTTTCCTGTATATGGCTGTTGTTTGGCAAAAACAAACATACTTAAGAGATAGCGGTAAACTCTTATGGTTGATATACCTTTAATAACTAAAAATTGATAATATTTGTGTAGCATCTTCTTGTCTGATGGAACTATTTCATCACTACTTCTTATTTTTGATACTAACCAATTCAATTGCTTCTCATAATCCACTATATATCTCTTTTTAACCACGCCCATAACTACTATATAGTAATTCCGAAAGATTTAAATAGTTATATGACATATATATAGTATATAGGTGATTATATGAAAGCTACGGTTAGAGTATTTAAATTCGGTCCAAATTCACTGGCATTAATAGTTCCAGCAACAATAAGACATGCTTTAGAGTTAAAAGAGGGTGATTTAATAGAGATAGATATTAAAAGGGTTGAGGAATGATAAATATGAGCCACAGGGTGTTAGGGACACCCTGCGGCTTAGTGCCGAGAAAGGAATCGGCAACAAATCGGACAAATCGGTGACTATTATGGGAAGGAAATATGATAAATCTAAAGTTGGTTCTGTAAATGAATTTAACGATCTAAAATCGCCATCTTATAAACAATATTCTATGCAGGGGGTGGGATTTGAACCCACGAACCCACTAAGGGACTGGCTCCTAAGGCCAGCGCCGTTGACCAGGCTTGGCGACCCCTGCCTCTAAGAACATAAAAATGATTAATTTTTTAAAATTCTTTGGTAATTTTGAAAGAAGTAGTTATAAAGATGATAAAGTGTTGGCGGCGTCGCCCTGTTCCCACCCCTGATGAGGCAGTACTTAGGGCATCGCTGACGGGCTTAACTTCCGGGTTCGAGATGGGACCGGGTGTTTCCCCGTCGCTATGACCGCCAACATTTATTTTATGTAAGGGATAGATTTAAAAAATTTTTTTACTTTTGATTTGATGGTTATCTAATATATTTTTATTCTCGTTCTGAAAGAGCACAAAATTTATTTTTCATCTTTTCCTAAAACACTTACTCTCTTGTCCTCATAATTTCACATAATGATTATTAATGTTATGTTATTATTAAGATTTAAGATATTCTTTAGCACGTAATAAAGCGGTTAAAAGAATATAGTAGTAAAATTCCAAAATTTTTGCTTCAATAAATATATTCGAATACGGATGTTTTATCATTAATTATTTAAAAATTATGTTAAAATCATAATAAAGAGGTGATTATGATGTCCCGAATTGAAGAAATGGTTAATAAGATTAAACAATTGGCACAGCAAAAGAGTAAGATAAGAAATATGGGTATTGTTGCTCACATAGACCATGGTAAAACAACTTTATCCGATAACTTGTTGGCAGGTGCAGGAATGATCTCTGAAACCTTAGCTGGATCACAACTTTTCATGGACTTTGATGCTCAAGAACAAGAAAGAGGTATTACTATTTATGCTGCTAACGTATCAATGGTTCACAATTATGAGGGGGAAGATTATCTTATTAATATGATTGATACTCCCGGACATGTAGATTTTGGTGGTGATGTAACTCGAGCAATGAGGGCAGTTGATGGAGTAATTGTAGTAGTGGATGCAGTAGAAGGAGTAATGCCTCAAACTGAAGTAGTGTTAAAACAAGCTTTAAAAGAGAAAGTTAAACCTGTGCTTTTTATAAATAAAATGGATAGATTAATAAAAGAACTTAAATTAACTCCTGAGCAAATGCAAGAAAGGCTTATTAAAATTATTACTTCTGTTAACAATTTAATTGAAAGATATGCTCCAGAAGAATTTAAAAAGGAATGGCAGGTTGATGTAAAAAGTGGGAAGGTTGCTTTTGGTTCTGCTTATAGAAAGTGGGCTTTATCTCTTCCCTATATGCAGAAAACAGGGATAACTTTCAAGGATATTATAGAATATACTAATGCAGGTAAAGAAGATGAATTATCTCAGAAGGCTAAAGTTCACGAAGTAGTGCTAGATATGGTTGTAAAGCATTTACCTTCACCTGATGTTGCTCAAAAATATAGAATTGAAAGAATATGGACAGGAGATATTAATAGTGAGGAAGCTAAATATATGATAAATACTGATGATAAAGGTCCTTTAATTGCAGTTATCACCAACATCACCTTTGATCCTCATGCCGGTAGTATTGTAACTGCAAGAATATTTTCTGGTACCTTAAGGGAAGGTCAGGAGGTATATGACGTTAATAATGGCAAGAAGGGCAGGGTTCAACAAGTTGGAGTATTTATGGGTCCTAAAAGAATAGCAATGGATGCTGTTCCTGCAGGTAATATTGTAGCTATAACAGGTTTAAGCGAAGTATCTTCGGGGGATACTATTTGTGACCCTAACATTCGTGTTGCACCTTTTGAGGAAATAAAACACGTTTTTGAGCCCGTTGTAACAAAATCTATAGAAGTTAAAAATGTTAAGGAGTTACCAAAAATAATAGAGATATTAAAACAAAGAGCTAGAGAGGATCCTACTATTAAAGTAAAAGTATCTGAAGATACAGGGGAAATATTGGTCTCAGGATTAGGAGAATTACATATCGAAGCAAAGATTGAAAGATTTCTCAAAGATAGAGGTTATGATATAATAGTATCACCACCTATTGTTATTTATAAAGAAAGTGTTCTTAAAGAATCAAGAGTATTTGAAGGTAAATCTCCAAATAAACACAACAAGTTTTATATAAAAGTGATGCCTTTAGAAAAAGAAGTTCAAGAATTATTAAGGGCAGGAGAAGTACCCCAGGGTAAAATTAGAGAACAAGATAAGCAATGGGTTGCTCAGAAGTTAATGGATGCAGGAATGGATCAGGAGGAGTCTAAGAGAGTTATATATACGAGAGCAGATAACGTTTTGGTTAACATGACAAGAGGTATTGTTCAATTAAACGAAGTAATAGAACTTATAATGGAAGCTATGAGACAAGTTATAGATGAAGGACCTTTAGCCCACGAACCTGTGATGGGGGTTAAAGTTATGTTAATGGATGCTAAATTACACGAAGACGCAATTCATCGTGGTCCTGCACAAGTTTATCCTGCAGTAAGATTGGCTATTCGTAATGGTATGATTGATGGAGAAGCTAGACTCTTCGAGCCAAAACAAATTGTTAGGATTGATACTCCTGGGGAATATATGGGTGATGTAATCAAAGAAGTGCAAAATAGAAGAGGTCAAGTAATAGAGATAAACGAAGAAGAGGGTACTACTATAATAATTGCTAAAATCCCTGTGGCTGAGATGCAAGGTTTTGAAGGAGCATTGAAGTCAGCAACAGCCGGTAAAGGATTTCAATCTTTAATAGACCTGGTTTACGAGAAATTACCTGAAGAATTACAAGAAAAAACCATTATGCAGATAAGGCAAAGGAAGGGTATGCCTTTGGAGATGCCAAAGATAGAGGAAGAGTAGTTTTAACAAACCTATATATTTTTATTCTTCATATATTTTTTATATGGTAAGAACTAAATCTATGAAATCTATAAAGAAAAAATCTGTGAAGAAAAGCGACTCTAAAAAAGTAAATGAAAAAGTAGAGGTTTTGGATAGATATGAATTAGAAGCTGATGATGTTAAAGCAAAGGTTGAAATTAAAAGATATGAAAAAGAATATGTGCCTCTATATTTTCTAACACGAAAAGAAGTGAGTGTAGCTATGAAAGCTATATTAGAAACTATTAAAGAAGAACTTATTCATGAAATAGATTTAAGCGTTCGCGAATTTATTGATCCTGCTGCTTATACTAAAGTAAAAGAGAAGTTTAGAACTAAAATTTTAACTTTAATGGAGAAGTATTTACCTTATACAGATGAAAAAGAAAAACTTTATTTAAGTGGTATCTTATTACATGAGATGTTAGGATTAGAAGATATAGAACTTTTACTTAATGATGCTAATTTAGAAGAAATAGTGGTTAATGGTCATAAAGAACCTGTATGGGTTTATCATAAGCGCTTTGGATGGGTTAAAACCAATATTTATATAGAAAGTGAAGAGAAAATATATAATTTTGCATCATCTATAGGTAGGAGGGTGGGCAGGCAAATAACTAATCTTACACCTTTAATGGATGCTCATCTACCTACAGGTGATAGAGTAAATGCAACTTTATTTCCTATTTCTACCGAAGGTAATACTATTACTATTAGAAAATTTTCTCGTAGTCCTTGGACGATAATTCACTTTATTGAGTCAGGTACTTTAAGCAAAGAAGTTGCGGCTTTTTTATGGACTGCCATACAATATGAAATGAATATTTTAGTTGCAGGAGGTACTGCATCTGGGAAAACATCTATGCTTAATGTACTTATGCCTTTCATGCCTGCAAATCATAGGATTATAAGTATAGAAGATACAAGGGAAATTAATTTACCTAGTTTTTTACATTGGGTGCCTTTCTCTTCTCGAGAAGCTAATGCAGAAGGGAAAGGGGCGGTAACTATGCTGGACTTGCTTGTTAACTCTTTAAGAATGAGGCCAGACCGTATTATTATAGGAGAGATTAGAAGGAAAGCAGAAGCAGAAGTAATGTTTGAAGCTATTAGAACAGGTCACAGTGCCTATGCGACATTTCATGGAGATAGAGCAGAAGAAGTATTTAAAAGATTAATAAATCCTCCTATGGAATTACCTCCTTCTGTGTTAAGTGCTTTACATCTTATTATTGTACAATTTAGACACCGTAGATTAGGTATAAGAAGAACTTTAGAAGTAGCAGAAATAATTCCTGCAGAGGAGAAAAGTACTTTTAACATCATTTACAGATGGAATGCTAAAAATGATGCTCTCGATAAAATAAATAAATCTTATAGAATTTACGAAGATATACATCTTTATACGGGTATGAGTGAGGAAGATATAGAAGAAGAGTTGCAAAAGAAAATAAAAATTTTAGATTGGATGCAACGTAATCGCATTAAAACCATAAATTCTGTTGGTAAAATTGTTGCTGAATTTTATAGAGATGAGCAATACGTTATGAAGTTTATAGAAAAGAAAAAAGTGGAGGAAAAAGATCTTCAAGAGTTGTTAGGTAGTGATATCTTCAAAGAATTGAAAGAATATTGGCAACAGCAGGGTGTATAATATGAATCAGCCTTCCCCTACAATGTTAAAAAAAGCATCTTATTTTTATCCTGTTGCATCTAAGTTAGAAAAATCACTCAAGCATTTAAAAGTTTTTTTATATCAGGCGAAATGGAATATTAATTTAGTAGAACATATTAGTTATAGTTTGTTTGTTGCCACCTTAAATACTTTTTATTTTTTAATTTTTATGCTTTTCATCTGGTTTATAACTAAAAATCCTCTTTTTTTAAAATTTCTTTTTTTATCGATACCTATATTTTTTTTAATGTTTTATTCAGCTCTTTATAGACCTAAAGTTATTGCACTAAGAAGAGCTAGAAAAATAGAGGAAGAATTACCTTATGCTTTAAGGCATCTTCTTATTCAAGTAAAGTCAGGAGTTCCTTTATACCAGGGTTTTGTTTCTATCTCTGATGGCTATGGCGAAGTAAGTAAAGAGTTTAAAGAAATTATTAAAAAAATAAATTCGGGTTATAGTGAGATAAAGGCGTTAGAAGAAAGCATATTAAGAAGTGCATCACAGAAATACAGGAAAGCTTTTTGGCAAATACTTAATAGTATGAAAACAGGAACTGACGTATCAACACCCTTAGAAAACGTTGTTAACGAGATCATTAATGATCAAATTTTAGCAATTAAAAATTATGGGCAGCAACTTAATCCTCTTACTTTGATGTACATGATGATGGCAGTAATTATGCCATCTTTAGGTATAACTTTTCTGGTTATTATCTCTTCATTTATAGGATTTACTATACCTAATCTTCTATTTGTAGGCCTAGCATTTTTTTTAATAGTATTTCAATGGAGTTTTTTGAATATTATTAAAACAAAAAGACCTAATGTGAAAATATGAAGTGGTTTTTTAAGAAAAAGTCAAGAAAAAAGGAATTAAAAGAGATAAGGAAGAAATTGGAAAATATAGAGCATGAGAAGCCTTCTTTTTTAGATAATTTAGCAAAATTTTATTATGTTTTTCCAGAGTTTTATCGACGAAAACTTGAAGAGGAGGCTAGATATGCTGGAGTAAAATCGCCTGAAAAGTATGTTTCTGTGATGTCTTTAACCACTTTCTTATTCTTACTTGCACCTCTTTTTTATTTAATTTGGTTGAAGGTTTGGTGGTGGTTAATTGCTTTGTTGTTTCTAATTTTCTTATTCTTTTCAGCTATTGATCCTTATCTTGCATTAATTTTGGCATCAGATAGTAGAAGAAAAAGAATTGAACAATTTTTAGCAGATTTTTTAATCCTTACTTCTTCAAATATAAAGTCCGGGCTCACCATTGATAAAGCTTTGTTGTTTGCATCACGTCCGGAGTTTGGCGAGTTAAGTGAGTTAACAAGAAGAGCTGCTTATGAAATATATGGAGGAAAGGACGTAGAGGATGCTTTATTTGATCTCTCTCGCAACATTAAATCTCAAATATTTGAGAAAACCGTTAACTTATTGGTCCAAGGATTAAGATCTGGAGGTGCAGTGGCTAAACTCTTAGATGAAACTGCTAATGACATTAGAAATACAGAAACCTTACAAAAAGAAATTAGAGGTAGTGTTATAATGTATATTATGTTCATCTTTTTTGCAGGAGTTGTAGGAGCGCCTGCTTTATTTTCTATTTCTATTTTTCTTGTCAATTCTACCTCTTCAATGTGGGTGGGAGATACATCTGATCTCACGGATTTAACAGAAGAATATGGCATAAGCAGTTTTATTCAGATGAAATCTACGCAAGTAGATACTAAGGTATTTGAATATTTTGCTCTCTCTGCAATCATGATTACCACAGTTTTTGCAGGTATGCTTATCTCCATCATCCAAACAGGTAAAATAAGGAACGCTTTAAAATACTCCCCTATTTTTATGTTTGTTGCCATAGGTATTTATTATGCTTTGAAAGCAGCGTTGTTTAAATTATTTTCTTCAATAGTAGGAGTATAATACTAGAAGTAATATTAAGAGAAAGAGTTCTATTATTTAAAGCCCGAGGAGGGATTCGAACCCCCGACCACGTGATTTCTTGCCTTCGAGCTACGAGTTTCGCGCTTCCTTGCATTAGCAAGGATACAAGTCACGCGCTCTACCAGGCTGAGCTACTCGGGCCTAAATATTATGTTATTGAAGAAGAATTTTTAAAAATTTTGTTGAATGTTGGAAAAGGATGCGAATAAAAACAAATTATTTAAATATATTCTTTCAAATTAATGGCTATGGCAGAAGGAAAAGATCAAAAGGAAATTATACTTAAGGTTGCGGAAATTCCCAGTAGTGCTCAATCAGACATAGGAGTAGGCATCGTTAGAATAGATACAAGAAAGATGGAAGAACTTGGAATTAAAGAAGGAGATGTTGTAGAGATAGAAGGAGCTAAAAAAGCTCCTGCTATAGCTTTAAGAGCTTACCCTTCTGATATTGGTTTAAGTATAATAAGAATGGATGGTTTAATGAGGAGAAATGCAGGGACAAGCATAGGAGAAGTTGTGAAGGTTAGGAAAGCAACATATAAAGAAGCTAAAAAGGTTGTTATTGCTCCTGCCGATAAAGGAGTTATTTTACACATACCTAACGAATATTTGAAAAGACTTCTTCAAAACAGAATAGTGATGAAAGGCAACATTATTATGCCTGCTACAAGAAGAAGCATGAGAGTTTTTGGCGATCACAGAGATGATTTCTTTGGTTTCGGTTTGCAAGATATAAAATTCATAGTTGTTGATACTTCACCAAAAGGAATTGTTAAAATATCAGAATTAACAGAGATAAAAGCGTTATCTAAGGCAGTAGATGTTATAGAGGATGAGAAATCAACGGGTATAAGTTATGAGGATATAGGGGGGTTAAAACCTATAATTAAGAAAGTAAGGGAGATGATAGAGTTGCCTTTGAAACATCCAGAACTTTTTGAAAGATTAGGTGTGGAGCCTCCTAAAGGTATATTACTTTATGGGCCACCAGGAACGGGCAAAACAATGATTGCTAAAGCAGTTGCTAATGAGGCAGGTGCGCATTTTATTTCTATAAATGGACCGGAAATTACAAGTAAATGGTATGGCGAAAGTGAAAGAAAAATAAGGGAGAAATTCAAGGAAGCAGAAGAACATGCTCCCAGCATTATATTTATAGATGAAATAGATGCTATTGCTCCAAAAAGAGAAGAGGTTTTAGGAGAAGTAGAGCGACGTATAGTTGCTCAACTTTTAGCAAGTATGGATGGATTAGAGAAAAGAGGTCAAGTAGTGGTTATTGGAGCAACTAACAGACCTGACGCTTTAGATCCTGCTCTTAGAAGACCAGGAAGATTTGATAGAGAAATAGAAGTGGGAGTTCCAAGTATTGAGGGAAGAAAAGAAATATTACAAATTAAAACAAGATCTATGCCTTTATTCTATTGGGATTATGACGTTGCTTTTAATGTAATAAAGGAAAAAGTAGATAATGGAAAAGCCATAACTGCTTATAAACAAAAGATAAAGAATGCTTTTAATGAAGAGAACATAACTTCTCTATTTGAAATAATAAGTGCTTATGAAGATTATATTAAAAACGAGATAAGAGATTTTGTTAGGGATAAATATAGTAAAGAAATAAATGAAGAAAAATTAGAGATCCTTCTTAAAAACACTGCTTATAAAAGCTATTTGGAGAACTTAATTGAAAGGGGTTTTCCTTATTTACAAGAGATTGAAGGATCTATTGTTGTGAATTATGATAAAGAAAAGCTTGTGGAGATTACAGAGAAATTAGGTTATCGTCGTTTATTATCTTTATTAAAGAAGATGAAAAAAGAGCATGTAAGCAGTATCTTTCAGATTTTAAGATTATTTATGAAACATTATGATGAGATCGTTAAAAAAAGTGTTGATGTTATGATTGAAGACTTGGCAAAGAAGACTCATGGTTTTGTTGGCGCTGATTTAGAAGCATTAGTTAAAGAGGCTGCGATGAATACTTTAAGGAGAGTATTAGATGAAGTGCCGAGAGAAGATGAGATACCGGAAGAGGTGTTAGCAAAACTCCTTGTTACTTACCAGGATTTTGAACAGGCTTTAAAATATGTAGAACCTAGTGCTATGAGGGAAGTTTTAGTTGAGTTCCCTAATGTTACTTGGGAAGATGTAGGGGGTTTAGATGATATTAAAAACGAACTTAGGGAAGTGGTTGAATGGCCTTTGAAGCATCCAGAAGCATTTAAACGTATGGGTATAGAACCTGCTAAAGGTATCTTATTATATGGCTTACCAGGGACAGGTAAAACTCTACTTGCTAAAGCAGTTGCTAACGAATCAGGTGCTAATTTTATTTACATAAAGGGACCAGAAATATTAAGTAAGTGGGTTGGGGAAAGTGAAAGAAAGATAAGAGAGATATTTAAAAAAGCAAGGCAAGTAGCACCTTCTATTGTGTTTATAGATGAGATTGATGCTATTGCTCCTCGGAGAGGATTAGGTATAGGTAGTGAGGTAACAGATCGTGTTTTAACTCAGCTTTTAACAGAACTTGATGGTATGGAAAAACTTGATAAAGTAGTAGTAATGGCAGCAACTAACAGACCTGATATCTTAGATTCTGCTCTTATGAGGGCAGGAAGGTTTGATAGACATATTTACGTTCCTGTTCCTGACAAAGAAACTCGAAAGAAGATTTTAGAGGTTCATACAAGGAATATGCCTTTGTCTGATGTGAGTATTGAAGAACTAGCTGAATTGACTGATGGATATGTAGGGGCAGATCTTGCTAATCTTTGTAGGGAAGCCGCATTACTTGCTTTACGCGAAAATATTAATGCGAAGGAAGTAACAATGGATCACTTTAAAAAGGCAATGGAAAAAATTAAACCTTCTGTGGATAAAAAAACAGCAGAACGCTTTAAAGAAAGATTCGAAAAAGCGAGAAAAAATGCTCTTAAAGACGAGAGTGAGCAATTGGGTTATGTGGGATAATAGTAATAAAAACTTTTCTTTCTCTTTCTCTTGTGTCATGATTTATGAGAACTATATTTTGCCAAGTTCCTTTAACAATTTTACCTTCTTTGTAAGGTAAAGTAATAGATTGACCAAGCAGCGTTGCCCTTAGATGGCTTGCACCATTATCGTCGTGCCATGTAATGTGGTGTTTGTAAACATGATCAAAAGGTGCAATTTTATCCAACGTTTCAAACAAATCTTCTAAGAGATTAGGATCGTTTTCTATAAGTATGAGTGAAGATGTGGATCCTAAAGAAAATAGAGTGATAATTCCTTCTCCTTGGTTAGGAATTAAATCTTCAATATCTTTATCTATACACGTCCATCCTTTTTTTGCAGGAAGTTTATAAGAGAGTTTATACATATTCATCCCAGTAAATCTTTTAAGTACTCTCTTTTATTAAATTTTTTTAAATCTTCATACTCTTGACCTACACCTAAGAAAAAAATAGGTTTTTTAAGAGCATACGCTATGCTTAAAATAGCACCTTTTTTATTATCTACGTCATATTTTGTAAGAATAATTGCATCAACACCAGCTTCATTAAACATTTTAGCTTGCTCTACTATGTCGTTGCCTGTGATGCTTTCTAAAACAAGAATTTTAAGATCTGGGTTGATTACTCTTATTATTTTTTTAAGTTCTTCTAAGAGGTTTTTATCTGTTGGTGCTCTTCCTGCTGTATCTGCAAGAACAACGTCAATGCCTTTACTTTTAGCATAATTTACTGCATCATATATTACTGCTGCAGAATCACTGCCATATTTCTGTTTTATGAGCCTTAAGCCTAATTTTTTGCTATGTTCCTCTAATTGCTCAATAGCAGCAGATCTAAAGGTGTCTCCTGCTGCTAATACTACACTTTTCCCTTTTTTCTTGAGATAGTAAGCGAGTTTAGCAATTGTTGTGGTTTTACCTGTACCATTAAATCCAAAGAATACTATTATTATGGGCTTTTTATTTTTCCTTTTGCGTAACCACTCGTCAAAATCTTCTTCTACTATTACTTTATTGATTGTGTTGTGTAAAGCACCCTCTACTATTTTTTTTATTCTATTTTTCTCAACCACTTTGCCTACTAACTTATTTTTTATCTCCTTTATTATTTTTTCTGCAACTTCTAAAGATACATTATTTTCAACTAATTCTATTTCCATCTCCCATAATACGTCTTCTATGTCTTCTTCTTTAATTTCCTTTTTTATTACTTTTTCCATTAATTTCTCAGAGGTCTTATCAAGAAGTTTTCTAAATTTAGTAAACATAGGCGAGGACCGGGACTCGAACCCGGGTCAGCGGATCCACAGTCCGCCAGGATAACCACTACCCCATCCTCGCATCGCAATTAATTTAGTATATCAAATTTTTAAAAGTTTTAGAGAAGTTTGTATTTTCTATATTTATTCTTCTTGATAGAACAACACTATTACAAAAATGCTTATTCCAATGCCTCCTAGTACTCCAAGAACTATATAAGCCGTGGTGCTTAAATGAAGTTTAAATGATACTCCTTCTAATATCTTAACAACAATTGCAAGTAAAGCAATGGATGTTAAGAATCCATAAAATTTTTTTAATGAATTTTCTTTAAGGTATAACAATAAATAAGACCCTATAAACCCTATTATTCCGTGGATTGCGGCCAAATATGGAGGGAATGGGTTATAAATGTAATGAATAAGATAAGCAGAAGATAAGCTAAAAATAATTCCTATAAGTACCCATCCTATTAATCTTGAGAGATTAAATTCCATAATTATTAAAAGTTATTACTTACATATATATCTTATGCAATTCTTCATAAAATCTTCGCAGGAACTATTAGATAAAGCATTTAGAAGAGCTAAGAATGTTAAAGAATCTTCTTCTCATAAAACGATAAAAGAGAAGTTACAAGAAAAAGCTTTAAATAAAATCTCTACCATCGATAATGTGCTTTACGATGAGCTTAATAAAATAATCAGATCTTATCCTATTTTTGAAGAATTAAATCCTTTTTATCAACAATTATTTAGAGAATACATTTTTGTAAAGGCATATAAAAGATCTTTAAGAAATTTATCCTGGACAAGAAAAAAAATAAGAGAATTAAGCACTTATTATAAAAAGAAAATCAAAAACGCATCTACAACTTCTCAAATATCTAATTGGCTTAAAGCTTACTACGGTAGAATTAGTTCTCTTATTTACGATTTAGAAAAAGATTTGAATTTGCTATTTGAGGTTAAAAGGATATGGCAGAAATTTCCTGTCATAGATACTTCCAAACCCATATTTGTTTTTGCAGGATACCCTAATGTTGGAAAAAGTTCTTTAATTAATGCTTTGACTTCTGCAAATATAGAGATAGCTCCTTATCCTTTTACTACAAAACACTTAAATATAGGAAAAATAGATGATATTGTTCTTGTTGATACTCCTGGAATTTTGGAAAAGAGAATTAATAAAATGAATGATGTTGAGAAAAGAGCGGCAATAGCTTTAACCTATCTTACTAAAAATATAATATTTGTTTTTGATCCTTCTTTATCCTCAGGTTATGACTTGTTTCAACAAATAGATTTATTAAAGGATTTGACTCAACAAATTTCTTTTAAACCCTTGTTGTTAGTTGTAAATAAAGAAGATCTTCTATGTGATGATGAGAAGAAAAAGGTTAAAGAAATTTTAGAAAAGGAATTTCCTTCATCAGAAGTAGTATTTGTTTCTGCTTTGAAAGGCCAAGGTATTAAGGATTTAAAAGATAAAATAATTAATTTGTCTTATAAAACTCGTAGTTTACCATCTATGAGGCTTAGGAGGGAATTAAATGAGTAAGTATTTAGTTACAGGAGTTGCAGGGTTTATAGGAAGCAAGGTTGCTGAAATGCTTTTAGAAAATGGTGATGAAGTTATAGGTATAGATAATCTTGATCCTTTTTATGATCTTAGGCTTAAGCATTATAGATTAAATAAGTTAAAAAGATATGGAAATGATTTTACTTTTAAAAACGTGGATTTATATGAGATAGATAAGCATATTGACTTTTTAAATAATATAAAAGGAGTCTTTAATTTAGCCGCTAAAGCAGGAGTAAGGTATAGTATTGAAGATCCAGAATCTTATTATAAGACCAATACATTAGGGACTCTTAAATTAATAAAAGCTATGCTTA
This sequence comes from Nanobdellati archaeon, assembly GCA_015520895.1. GTDB lineage: Archaea > EX4484-52 > EX4484-52 > EX4484-52 > JAADEF01 > JAADEF01. The sequence goes on from WAPH01000009.1 coordinate 13,922, forward strand.
AATCTAAAGTTAAGTTTATTGTTCACGCATCCACCTCTAGTATTTATGCTAATTCTTCACTGCCTTTTAAAGAAGAAAATCGTGTAGATTTTATGATTAGTCCATATGCTGCAAGTAAGAAAGCTGCAGAAGAGTTGCTTTACGTTTACCATCATTTAGAGAGTTTGAATGTTTTTGTTCTTCGTTACTTCACAGTTTATGGGCCAGCAGGTAGACCTGATATGAGTTTGTTTAAATTTACAGATAGGATATTACAAGGTAAACCCATACCTATTTATGGAGATGGTACTCAAGAAAGAAGTTTTACTTATATTGATGATGTGGCTCGAGGAACCATAAAAGCAATGGAAGTGTTAGAAAGAAAAGGAGGGTATGAAATAATAAATATAGGTAGTGATAAAAAACATCCTTTAAATTATGCTATAGAGTTGATAGAATATTACACTGGAAAAAAAGCTAAAAAAGAGTTTTATGAGTTTAACAAAGCAGATATTTCTGCTACACTTGCAGATATTACTAAAGCTAAACGCATATTGGGTTGGGAACCTAAAATAAGTTTAGAAGAAGGAATAGAAAGATTAGTTAAATGGTTTAAAGAGGAATGGTATCCTTTCTTAAAAGAGGAAGGAGGTGGTACAAATGGCTAAAAAAAGTAATAAAGAAATGTGGTTTCAAATAGGTAGGTGGAGTTATGTAGGTGGTTTGGTAATAGCCTTACTCGCGGCTTTGTTTGGGCTAAGTTCTTCTTGGATACCTGTAATTTTGTTTGTGTTAGGTATTGTGGTAGGATTTCTTAATATCTCTGCTAAGGAAGAAGAGATATTTCTAATAGCAGCAATTGCCTTTCTTGTGAGTATGGTATCGGTAAGTTCTGTACTTCAACTTATCTCTAAAGTAGCAGGTATATCAGCATCTTTAATGACCTTTATAGGGGTTATATTAGGGTATCTAGTAGTATTTGCTACAGGAGCAACTATTGTTGTTTCTATAAAGGCTCTCTATAAGGTATCCAAAGACATGTGATAAACTCTGCCAAATTCAATTTCTATTTTTTCTATTTCTTTTCTTTTTAAATTTTGAGTAATAGCAAATATTGCTCTTATAGTATTTCCGTGAGAAGATATAGCTAACGATTTATCTTTATATTTTTTAAATATTTTTTTTAAAATCGTTTCAGTTCTTTGAATTACCATGTTAAAGTTTTCTCCTGCAGGAGGCGAAATTATAGCACTTCTATGATATAACTCATAAAGCACAGGGTTTTTATTTTTAAATCTTATTTTACTTTTTCCGGATAGATACCCGTAATCTCTTTCTCTTAATTCCCTTATTATTAATACTTTCACTTTTTTATTCCCTAAAGCTATTCTTAAAGTTTGCTTAGCTCTTCTTAAATCAGAAGTAATTGCTAGATCTAAATTAATATGTTTTAAGTAATTTCTGATTTTTAATGCCTCCTTTATACCTTTTTCAGTTAAAGTAGCATCCTTCCATCCCGTAAAAATATTGTTTTTATTGTAGGTAGTCTCTCCATGTCTAAAAAGATAAAGTTCCATAGAAATTAATTAATAATAGTAAATTATATATATGTGTTACAATACATTTATTATATAGTTGTTGTTACGAGGTGAAATATATGAGAAGAAAAGGTATAACAGCGATAATAAGTATAGTACTAATGTTGTTGCTGTTAGTGGCAGTATTTGGAGGAGTATATATGTGGATAACTAAATTCCAAAAGAAAACTCAAGAGCAAGTAAGTAGTGGCGCAGGTGCAGCAACCTCTAAAGCAACCGGTTCTGTAAAGTATATGTTTAGTGTTGTTAGTATAGCAGACGATGGTTCCGGAAATGTGCAAATAACTCTCAAAAATGATGGAAATACCGAGATAAGGCAACAAGATGCATCTAATCTTATTGTTAAGCTAGACGGAAGAGTTGTAGGTAGTACTGTAGCTAATGCTACAGCTTTAACAGGAGGTAATACTAATTGGGAACCAGGAGAGTTATTGCAATTTATCCTTAATGGTGTTACTTGGAATGACATAAACGATGGACGACAGCATGTATTTTACTTTGAATTAAGCAATCTTGGTTCTTCGATATCTTTTAACTGTGGTCCTTTAGATGTCGGAGATACTGCTTGTTAAAAACTTTTTTAATTTCTTCTTTTTTATTTTATTTTTATGTTAAAGAAAGTTATACTTGAAAGTGATATTCTAATAGAAGTAGTAGATGCTCGATCAATCGAAGATACTCGAAACTTTAAAATGGAAAAATGGATTACAAAGAAATTAGGGAAAGAGTTGATTGTTGCCGCTTCTAAAGCTGATCTTGTTAACGAAGAAATGTTGAAACAACAACTTAAGTCAATACCTTTTAAAACCGCTTATTTCTCTTATACTCAACGAAAAGGAGCAGGAAGTATTAAAACTTTACTTTACACTATAACTCATTATATTAAAAAGAAGAAAAAAATAAATAAAGTTAAAGTAGGTATAATAGGTTATGCGAATGTTGGGAAAAGTTCTTTAATAGATTTGTTAGTTAGGGCCTCTAAAGCCAAGCATTCGCCTATCCCCGGCTTTACTCGCGGTATTAAATGGATAAAACTAAGAGATGATATTTTATTAATAGACACTCCTGGAATCTTTGATAGCGAGGAATTAAAAGTTGAGAAATGCAATATAGATCCTGCGAAGACTGAATGTTATTTATATGTTATCGACTTCTTAGAAAGGATAAAAGATAAACCTCATAATTTAGAAGAGTTATTGAATGTTGATTTAAAGAGCAAAGAACCTTCAGAGATATTAAAATATTATGCGAAAAAACGTAACTTTGTTTTAAAAGGAAATAAACTTGACGAAGAAAGGGCAGCAAAAGAAATTGTAAGGTTGTGGAATGAAGGTAAGATAGCATTTAAGTAAAACTTTTTAAATATTAATCACTATTTAGTTATTATGGAAATTAAACAACTATATTTACGACTTAAAAAATACTTAATAGCAGGATTGATTATGGCTCAAACGTGCTCATGTACTTTACATTATAACGCAACTATTGATTCTCGAAATCCTTATTATAGTGCCTATGGAAGAGTTTCGGGAACATATTCTACGAATAAAGAAAAAAGAAAATTCAAGAGAGAACCCTCATATGTTGATTTGAGTGGATGGAGTATAAAATAATTAGGATACAAAACCGCCTACTACTTTATCATCTTCTTTAAGATTAATTAATTTTACACCACGAGCATTTCTGCTTAACAGAGGTATATTATTTAATGGTATTTTTATTGTGAGACCTTTCTTAGTTATTAGAGTAACGGATTCTTTTTGTGTAATATTTTCTGAAAAGGCAACTTCTTCACCTTTTATTAATCTCATTCCTTTTCCTCCTCTGTTATGTACTGAGATTTCTTTTACTGATGTAACTTTACCATACCCGTTTGTTAGCACTACTGCTATTTTATCATTATCCTTTTCTATAGGCAGAATTATTTTAGCAAATTCCTTATCCGGTTGTTTAAACCTCATTCCTATAATGCCGTGAGCTATTCTGCTTAACTCTTTAATCTGATTAACAGGAAATCGTATTGCTTGACCTTTATTGCTTATGATTAAAGCGTATTGATGGTGAGATGTAAATATCTTTACATCACTTACTTCTTCATTTTCATGTAAAGATATGGCTTTTATTCCCGTTCTTCTTATATGGGCAAAATCCTTGATTTTAACCTTTTTTATATACCCTTTATTTGTCAGAAATACCAAATAATTTTCAAAATTCTTTACATTTATTATTTTTATGATCTTCTCATCTTTTTGCATATCTTGGAAATATGTGTAAATACTTCTTCCTTTACTTGTTCTTGATTGTTCCTCTATGGCATATGCATGCATATTATATACTTTACCTTTATTACTAAAAAACAATAAAGTATCTTTGGAATGGGCATGTAGAACTTGCAATAAACTATCCCCTTCTCTTAACTCTATTGCTTTTACACCTACACCTCCTCGCTTTTGCTCTTTGAACACATCTGCGTCCAATCTTTTGATATAATTGTATTTTGTTAAGATGATTACTATATCTTTTTCCTCTATTAATTCTTCTGCCTCTATGACTTTAGCACCTTTTACTATTTCAGTTCTTCTTTTATAACCATATTTCTCTTTAATTTCTTGAGTCTCTTTTATTATAATATCATAAACTTTATTTTTATCTTCTAATATAGCTTTTAGCTCTATTATTTTTTTCTCTAATTCTTCCAATTCTTTTTTTATTTTCTCTACTTCCAAAGAGGTTAACCTTACTAGCTGCATTTGTAATATGGCATTGACTTGCACTTCTGTTAGTGGGAACTCCTTCATTAATTTCTGTGAAGCTTCTTGCTTATCTCGTGATGATTTTATTAATTGAACCACTCTATTAATATTAGCTAAAGCTATTATAAATCCGTCCAGGATGTGCTTTTTTTCTTCAGCTTTCTTAAGTTCATATTTGCTTCTTCGAGTTATGACCTCAAATCGATGTTGTATAAACTCCCAGAGCATGTCTTTTAAACTCAATAGTCTTGGTTCATCATTTACTAATGCAACATTTACTATGCCGTATGAAACTTTCAGAGGCGTATGAGCATATAAATAGTTTAGCACGTAATCAGGATTAGCGTCTTTTTTGAGATCTATGACTATTCTTATACCTTCTCTGTTACTCTCATCTCTTATTTCTTTAATCATATCTATTTTTCCTTCTTTAACCAGATTAGCAATACTTTCTACAAGCTTAGATTTATTTATTTGATAGGGGATCTCTGTGACTATTAATCTTTTTTCTTCTACTTCTACTTTACTCCATATTTCTAATATACCTCTCCCATTTTCGTAAATTTTTTTTATTTTACCGTTGTCGTATATAGTTCCAGCAGTTGGAAAATCAGGTCCTTTTATGTATTGCATTAGCTCCTCTGTGCTTATTTCTTCTTTTCTTTCTCTTTCTTTAGCTAGGTAAATGATAGCATCACATACTTCGTTGAGGTTATGAGGAGGTATGTTTGTTGCTAAACCTACTGCTATACCCATTGAACCGTTAACTAATAAATTGGGTAATTTCGTCGGGAGAACTATTGGTTCTTTCAACGAATTGTCAAAATTAGGCACAAAATCTACGGTTTCTTTGTCAAGATCTGCAAGCATTTCTTCTGCTATTTTAGCTAATCTCACTTCTGTATAACGCATGGCTGCAGGAGCATCTCCGTCTATGCTCCCAAAATTTCCATGACCTTCTATTAAAGGTATGTTCATACTAAAGGGCTGAGCCATCCTTACTAAAGCGTCATATACTGCAGAATCTCCATGAGGATGATATTTACCTAAGACATCTCCCACAACTCTTGCTGATTTTTTGAAAGGTTTATTATGATATAAACCCATTTCATGCATAGCATAAAGTATGCGACGATGAACAGGTTTTAACCCATCTCTTACATCAGGTAATGCTCTTCCTACTATAACGCTTAAAGCGTATGCTAAATAACTTTTTTTCATTTCCTCTGTTAGATCCACAGGGATAAGTTTTGTTTGTTTAATATTTTCTTTAGATAGGCTGTCCATATTTCTCAAATGTAGTTTAAGTTTTAAAAATGTACGAGTTTTTGCTTAAGCAAAACTTTTAAAACTTCTTTTAGTAAACACTAATATGGTGAAAACACATAATGAATTAGGGAGAGAATTAGAGTTGTTTGATACTTACGAAGAGGCGGGTGCAGGACATATTTTTTGGAAGCCTCGAGGTTATAAAGTATATAGTAATTTGATGAAATGGATAGAGTTTGAACATAAAAAGCGAGGCTATAAGGTTATAAGAACTCCTATGATATTCAGATCTCATTTATGGGAGAAATCAGGACACAAGCAAATGTATGGAGATATGATGTATTTATTTGAAATTAAAAAACAAGATCTTAAAGAGGAATGGGGAATAAAACCTATGAATTGTCCGGCGCATATTATTTTGTATAAAAGCGAAAGAAGAAGTGAAAAATCATTACCTCTAAAGTTTTTTGAATTAGGTTTTGTTCACAGGCACGAATTAAGTGGCGTATTGAATGGACTTTTGAGAGTAAGGAGTTTTATGCAAGATGACGCTCATATTTTTGTTAAGAAGGATCAAATTGCTAAAGAGATTTCTAATGTTATAGATTTTATAGAATATGTATTCGAACTATTTGACTTAAAAGATCGAAAATTTTATCTTTCAACAATGCCGGAGAAACATTTAGGTGATGCAGAAACATGGAGACTTGTTGAAAAAGAAATGGATAAAGCTTTACGATCTCGTAAGGTTAATTATGAGATTGCAGAAGGTGAGGGAGCATTTTATGGTCCGAAGATAGATGTTGAGGTTAAAGATAATTTAGGAAGGTACTGGCAACTTTCGACTGTTCAACTTGACTTTAATCTTCCTGAAAGATTTGATGTTAATTATTATGACGGAGAAGGAAAGAAACATAGAGTTTATTTAATTCATCGAGCCGTTTTAGGTAGTTTAGAGAGATTTATCGGTGTTTTATTAGAACATTATGAAGGTAAGTTACCATTGCTTTTTTCCCCTTATCAAATAGCTGTATTGCCTATAGTTAATACTGAACCATCTTTAGTTGAATATGCTAAGGAAATAAAACGAAATATAGAGAGATCAACTAATTTATTAGTCGAAGTAGATGTGTGGGATCAAGATAAAACATTAAATAAAAAGATACGAGAGGCAGAAAGGAAAAAATATACTTATATTCTTGTTGTTGGCGAAAAAGAGTTAAGAAACAAAGAGGTTAATGTGCGAGGCAAAGGTAATATAAAAATTGAGCAACTATATGCTGAGATAGAAAAAGAAATTCGTAAATGGTATAATTATTAAAAAAATAAAAAAGCAGTAGTTCGTGTAGGGCTAAGGGGGTTTTAACGTATCATTTCTATACCTAACGCATCATGTATGCTTACTTCATTACTTTCTTTTTGTTCTACTTCTTTACCCAATATATATGGGCTTTTTACACCCGTAACTATTGTTATTACTCTTATCTTCCCATTCATAGATGGATCTATTCTTGCACCCCATATGGTTTGAGCGCCACTATCGAGCATTCCTGCAACGTATTCTCCTATCTCGTTAATCTCATCTAATTTTAAATCTTCACCTCCTGTGATGTGTATTAATGCACCATTGGCTCCTTGATAATCCACGTCAAGTAATGGATTGCGTAATGCTTGTTCTACTGCTTCTCTTGCTCTTGCTGCTGAACTTGATTCTCCTAATCCTATGATTGCTACTCCTCCAACGCTCATTACTGCTTTTACATCAGCAAAATCTAAGTTAACTATAGATGGTATGGCTATTGTTTCGGTTATACCTTTTATCATGGTTACGACTATTTCATCAACAACAGCAAAAGCTTGTTGCAAAGGCATATTACCTGCTATTTCCACTAACCTATCATTTTGTATTACTATTACAGTATCTGTGACTTTTCTTAATTCAGCCAACCCATCTTCAGCTTTATGTATTCTAGCACCTTCTATTTTAAAAGGCATCGTTGTTACTCCTATGACTATGGCACCCTGGTTTTTTGCTATTTCTGCAACTACAGGAGCAGCACCAGTACCTGTACCCCCTCCCATTCCAGCAATTAAGAAAACCATATCTGCGCCTCTTAATACTTCTCTGATTTGATTAAGACTTTCTTCCGCAGCTTTTCTTCCTACTTGAGGGTAGCCTCCTGCACCTAAACCTCTGGTTTGTTCTTGACCTAGTAATATTTTCTTTTGAGCTTTTATCATTTTAAGATGTTTTTGATCTGTATTCATCGCAACAGTTTCTGCACCTTTTATACCTACCTGAGTTAGGCGGTTTATAACATTACATCCCATACCTCCTACTCCTACTACTACTATTTTAGCTTCTTCAACTTCTACGTCTTCCCATTCATTTGCCCTGGACAGCGCATTTTTTATAATAGATTCCATTTCTTACAACCCCCTCTGAATTATTTATCATCATTTATATTTTATTATATCGATATACCAATATATATTTTATATAATATATGCTTGAGTACAATAATCTATATTAATGTCTACAAACATATATACTTTTAAGCCCTAAGCACTTTAAATCGTGGAGAATTAGCCCAATAACTACTATTTAAGGTGTATTTGTTTAGCCCTATTAACTGATGCCCGAGATGATGAGGTATCTTTAGCCCTTAAACTTTAGCCCTATTGTTTAGCCCTTGAGTTAAGCCCTTACTTTCTATAATATTCTTTGAACTAATATATATCTTTTTATACTTAAAAATATATAATCAAATATATATTTCTTTAATATTGGTTTTTATCTTTTTTGTTAAAGAATTATTATATATAAGGCACCACCCATAAGCCCCTTTTTGTTTCTTCCGTCATTTCCTTGTATGCTAACAACAAGGATGATGGAATAGAGGGATTCCACTAAGCGCCGTACTGGCTTGCTTCCGCGGGGTTGCTTTTCAACTGTTTTGCAGCAACTCATTTTTAGTCATTGTTAGCGCTGCAAAACAGGAATTTCTGTGCAGAGCCTGCCTTTTCAGGCATCTCCTTTACAGGAGACCGCCTTTTTGAAGAGGGGACTTTCCTGACCTTTTTGGCCAAACCCTCTGGGTGGTACCTTAGTAGAGAGGAGCATATAAGTAATGGTGTAATAATATTATGATTATCATTAATGTGATTGCCCCTCCTATGATATAAACAGGATGCAATTTTATATTGCTTATTTCTTCTTCATAATATCTTACCAATCCTGCTGTAGTTTGAGGCAAATATTTTTTTAATTTCTTGCTCATATTATCTTTAGCATGCAAATATATTTAAATTATTAACGGATAATAATAAATTATGGCATTTAATCCCCGTGCGTTTGCATTCTTTATTCTGGCATTAGCTAGTTTGGGTATTGCAGGATATTTGTTTAATAACGAATCTTCTTTATCATCAGACTTTTTTTCTATTTCTTTACCTACAGGATGGTTTGTTAATCAAAACAAAGATTATATAAAAGCAGATATTAATCTTAACGGAACTTTTTCAGATAACCTTTATATTAAATTAGAAGATCAAACTCTTGAACTCACTTTACCTTCATCATCACAAGTGGTTATCGACGAGAGTAAAGTAAGTTATTTTAATCCTTTAACTCTTACACTTAAGGATTTTAGCGGTAACATAAAATTAACACCTTATAAAATAGAAATAAATGGAGAAGTAAGTACCATAGTGAATGACGTAGAAGCTATGTCACATACTAAAGATAAGATATTATTCTCTTATAATGGCAGTTACGATAGTATTCTTATTAAATCTTTACCCCCTCAAGACTTAATGATTAATCGATTTATGGGGAAGATAGATGCTCTCATAAAAGGTGATCATCTTTTATATGAAGTTTCCAATAAAAATATAGAGATAAGAGATTATGAAGGGTATTTTGCTATTCTTCAAGGAAGGATAGAATTAAGAGGGACTGGCTTGATTAGAAGTGATGTATTGGAAGTATATGCGAGGGAATAAAATGGATTTGTGGGTGATTTTGTTTGTTATAATAGGAGTAATGACTTTATTTTACATTTTTAATCTTCTTAAAAATGCCTTAGTTCTTTTTTTGGTAACTACTTTAATTCTTTTTTTAGGAAGCAAATATGCACCTAACCATTTTACTTTTAATTTACAGTCTGTTTTATTGGCGAATCTAATTATTATCGGAGGTTACTTACTTTTAGAGATTCTAAATTTACTTTTTAATATTTTTGATATTGTATCATCTATATTTTCTTTTTTGCTTTCACCTTTTAAGAAAAAGGGAGGGAAAAAAGATGAATAAATCGCATTTAGAGGTGCTTTATAAAGTTATAGGAATAATTTTATTTTTAGTTGCGATTATAAATGCTTTGGAAAATATCTTTTATATTATACCTTATTTTACAAAAGCAGTCTTAATGTATTTTACAGGTTTTATGTTATTATTTTTGAGCAATTATTTTTTATACGAAGTTAAAGAAAAAAGGCGATGAATTATGTGGAGCGATTTTGTATTTGGTGTACTATTACCTGCATCATTAATCGCACTTATAGTTGGATTAATTTACAGAAGCAAACCTATGGCTTTAAGAAGTGCAGCTCTTTATTTTTTCATAGTAGGTGGTATAGAGTTAAGTAAAAGTATGAAATTGGCTTATGCACTTTTTATTACTTCTTTAATAATTTTAGGAAGTATTTATCTTTTCACATTGAAAAAATATAATCTTTATTTAGCAACATTTTTTGCGATTTTAGTATTGCTGATATTAGGAGCTTACGTTTTTTGGAGTGATGTTTTAAAGTCTTCATATGTAATATCGAATGCTACTGCGTATTGTATGACAAAAGAGAAAATTTTATCTCCTACTATCCCTCTTACATTAAAAGGTGATTATCCTTACGCGCCTTATCAACCAAATTATCCGTATTGCACTATAGAATTCGTAGAGTCTTATAAAGGGTATTTACCTATTACTTCTCCTAACTATTATCTTCTAATAAATTACTCTTCTTACTCTTCAACTTACCCTCTTTATCCTTTTATTTCTTCAAATTCAAATAAAGATTTCTGGAAAGGATTTAAAAGTAAGGTATCTTTTAGGAAAGAGTTATACATAAAAGATAATTTCACAGAAGCAAAACTTTGTTATGATTGGGGAAATAAATACTTTTTAGGTTATTTTGAATATTATGATTTAGATGAAAGAACTGAAAAAGATTTTTATAAGTGTTTACCAATTCGTATATCTTTTAAGAAATAGCTTAGTATTAATGTATTTATTATAGTTGCTAATACTGACGATGCCACTATAGCTGTGAATAATTCTTGTGTGATAATTTTATGTAGGAACAAATACTGTGCTATGACTAATTCAGTTGAAAACCTTATAGAAGAACCAATACCTGCCAAAAAAGACATTTTCAATCCTAATTCATCTTTTAGGAAGATCATGCTGTTAGCTATTTTTGCTGCACTTGGTACTAAATAGAAAAGTAAGGTAAGATAAGGATACTTTACTATGCTACTCAGATTCATGTTGAAACCTACCCAACTAAAAAATAACACACCAAAAAACCCATAACCAAATCCTTTGACCCCGTATTCTACTTTCTTAAATTTATATTCTGGTAGGATATGGCTGAGTAATATTCCGGCAAAAAATGCGCTTACGCTTTCAACACCACCAAAAGATCCTATTGCTAAGTATATGAAGAATATAGTAATGGATAAAAGGATATAATAGTCATATTCTCTTATGTCTTCTAGTTTATTTCTTAATCCATTGTATCTTATAAGTATGATCGTTAAAGCTGTTATGATTGTTATGGTTAAGAAAGGCATTATAATTGAGAAAATAGAAAGGGATGTAGTGGTTTTTGCTGCAACAATAATGGCTATGGACAAAGCAGCAACTTCGAAGATATCATCTAGAGTACCTATACCCACTAACAAAGATCCGAATTTTGTCTTTAAAAGACGGAATTCTTCTAATATCGGTACTAATATTGCTTCACCTATACAGTTAGCCACTATACCTATTATGAGAGCCACTTTTAAAGGATATCCCATAAGTAAAAGAAGGGAAACCCATGCTATCATAGAGAATATTTGTATCCCAAAAGTTGTTTTGATAATAGCCTTTTTTAGTTGAAATATTTTATTAACGTCTATCTCCAGACCTATTAAAAAAAGCATGAAATACATACCTATTCTTCCTAAAGTACTTAAAGATTCAGGCCTTATTTCTGTTAAGTTCAGTATTATTCCTATGGCTAATGCTCCAAATAACCAATGTATTCTTATTTTTTCTAGTAGATATCCTAAAATAAGGCTAAATAAAAATATACTTGCTATTATAGTATATTCGTTCATAATTTTATTTTATATAATCGTTTATATATTATTTTTTCTTTTTTTACTTCCTTTGTAAAATTTGTCCATATAATGTAATTTAGATTCTCTCGTAAGATAGCAGTATAAAAAGATTACGCCCCCCACTATTACACCCAATATTAAAGAGATTATTATCTCTTTTATCACTTCCCGCTCACCAATTATACTATTTTTAACTAATCTATTTAAATATTTCTATCATACTTAGAGTTATGACTATCTTAAAGGAATTAATAAAGGACAAAGAATTTTTACCAGGCGTTTTACACGGTATCTATGGAAAAGCGGGAACTGGTAAAACAACTTTATGTATGCATATTACTTCCCATTATTTAAATAAAAGTAAAGATGTGATTGTTATTGACACTGAACACGGATTTTTTATGGAAAGGTTATTACAGATTCATAAACATGAAGAATCTTTGGAGAATGTTCATATAAAAAAAGTGCTGGAACTTCATGAATTAAGATCTACAATCAGTAATCTAAAAAAATATGTGGAAGATAAACATTTAAATTTAGGTGTGATTATTGTTGATTCCTTGAGTAATCCTTATCGTGTTGAACTTAAGGATCAGCGTAATATATGGGAAATAAACAAAGCAATGAGTAGTAGTGTTTTTGCCTTAAGAAAACTTGCTTTAAATCTTAATATTCCTGTAGTAGCAACTCATCAGGTTTATACTGATTTTGAAACTGGAGAAGTTGAAATTGTAGGGAGAGATCTTGTAAAATATGATTTTAAAGTAATGATGGGTATTGAGAAGGAGGAAGAAAAAAGGATTATATCTTTGCAAAGACATCCGTTTCTTAAACCTTCCAAAATAGAGGTGGTTATAGAAGAAGATGGTTTTAAAAAGAAAAGTTTTAAAATATTTTGATATGAGCGAGATTTTAGAAAAAGCGGCTCGAGAAATTATAGAAAAAATTAAAGATCTTGATGAAGAAAAGATAAATTCAAAAGTATTAAGTAATTTAAAAAGAGAAGTATCGAAGAAATATGGTCTAAAAATGCTTATTAAAAATTCTACCATATTAGAATATGTTAAACCCCAAGAATACGAGTTCTTAAGAAGAGTTTTACAACTAAAAAAAGCGAGAAGCATATCTGGTGTGGTGGTTATAGCAGTGATGCTACCTCCTTCTCCTTGTCCAGGTCAGTGTATTTATTGTCCTTCAAGTTCTAATGCTCCTAAGTCATATACTGGTAAGGAACCCGCTGCTTTAAGAGCCAAAATGTTTGAGTTTGACGCATATAGGCAAGTAAAAGGAAGACTAAAACAATTAGAGGTCATAGGCCATCACACAGATAAAGTGGAGATAATAGTTATGGGAGGTACTTTTCTTGCTCAGCCATTAAAGTTTCAGTATGATTTTATTAAGAGCATATATGATGCATTAAATGATAAAATTGCAAAGGATTTAGTTACTGCTATTAGATGGAACGAAACTGCTAAACATAGATGTGTAGGGTTAACTATAGAAACTCGCCCTGACTATTCTAAACCTCAGCATATAGATTTGATGTTGACGTATGGAGCCACACGTGTTGAACTAGGTGTTCAGGTTTTGAACGAGAGATTACTAAAAAAAATAAAACGCGGACATACATTACAGGATGTGGTAGATGCAACCCGTTTATTAAAGGATTCTGCATATAAAATAGCATACCATATGATGCCCGGATTTCAATCTTACGAAAAAGATATTAAGATGTTTAAGAAACTTTTCCAAGATACTCGTTTCAGACCTGATATGCTTAAAATATACCCTGTTTTGGTTGTTAAAGGTACAGAACTTTATGAGATGTGGAAAAAGGGAGAATACGTTCCATTAAGTGATGAAGAAGCAGCAAATCTAATAGCAGAGGCTTATAAGTATATTCCTGAGTGGGTTAGAGTTATGAGAGTACAACGTGATATACCTGCAGATGCAATAGATGCAGGAGTAAGAAGAAGCAATCTTCGTGAATTAGTTATGGAAAAAATAAAAGAGAAAGGTATTAGGTGTAGAGAGATAAGGTGTAGAGAAGCAGGTCATAAATGGTTAAAGGAGCGAAAGATACCTAAAAATATGGAATTTGTGTTAAGAAGATATAAAGCATCTTATGGGCATGAGTATTTTCTAAGTTTAGAAGATATAGAGCAGGACATTTTAGTAGGGTATCTGAGAGCGCGTATACCTTATAAGCCTTACCGTGTTGAATTAGATTCTGATACTTTGTTAATTAGAGAGCTAAAAGTTGTGGGTACTGCTTTACCTTTAGGTAAAAAAGAAAATGTAAGTTTTCAGCATAAAGGTATAGGTAGGAAACTGATGAATTATGCAGAAGCTCTCGCTAGAGATAAAGGTATGCATAGGGTTGCAGTGATTTCTGCTGTAGGTACTCGAGAGTATTATCGAAAATTGGGATATAAATTATTAGGACCATATATGGTAAAAGATTTATAGAAATAAAAAGAAAGGGAGATTTAGATTTTCTTATGGCAGAACCACCAATCGAAACACTCAATTTCTCCTTTCTTTGCAGCTTCTAATCTTTTCTCCTTTTCTTCTACGGATGCTGCAGGTGGTATGATTGCGTGATCTCCTACTAATTCGTTTTCAGGCCATTTATGTGGTAAAGCTACTTTTTTCTCGTCTATTATTTGCAACCCTTTTACCATTCTTACTATCTCATCTACATCTCTGCCTAATTCTAAAGGATAATAGAGAATAGCTCTTACAACGCCTTTAGGATCTATGATGAATACTGCTCTCACTGCATTGGTTTTACTTGCAGATTCTTGTAGCATTCCTAATCTTATTGCTACATCACCTTTTGGATCTGCAATTATGGGGAATTCTATTTCTATTCCTAATTTTTCTTTAATCCATTCTTCCCATTTTATATGAGAAAATACTTGGTCTATGGACAAACCTAAAAGTTCGGTATTTAACTCTTTAAACTTTTCATATCTTTTTTGAAATGCTACGAACTCGGTTGTACAAACCGGCGTAAAGTCTGCAGGATGGCTAAATAAAACAAGCCATTTTCCTTTGTAATCTTCAGGCAATTTCTTCACACCTTTCGTTGTAACTACTTCCATTTCAGGGAACTTCTCACCAATTAAAGGTATTCTGTTTTCCATTTTTATCACCTCATTATTTTGCTTTGTAATAGCATCTTTTCGGACTATAAACTTTGCCTTCTTTTTGAAGTTCTTTTATTATTTTACTTACTTCTTTGCTATCCAATCCTGTTACTTTTGCAATCTCTCCGGATCTCATTTCTTTACCTTCTTTTTTCATAACCTCTAAGACTAAGGTTTTTTTATCTTCCATATTTTTCACCTTTATGATGAGAAGGTTAAAATTTAATATTAATAGGTACGATAACCTTTAAAAAATTAACTGCTATAGTAATAATATGGTTCGTATTTCGGACATAGATTTAATTAAGGAATTAAAAAAGAATGCAAGAGTGTCATTTACGGAGTTAGCTCGTAAATATGGAGTGAGTGAAGCAGCAATTAGGAAAAAAGTAAATAAACTTACAAATAAAGGTATAATTAAGAGATTTACCTTAGAGCTCGATATGAAAAAAATAGGATATGATGTAGAAGCCTTAATAGGAGTAGATACTTTGCCAGAAAAACTCATGAGTGTGATAGACGATTTAAAGGAAGATGAGGCTATTGAGAATCTTTATGCATCTGCCGGAGACCACATGATTCTTGTCCATATTTATTTCAAAAGCGATGAGGAATTAAGAAAATATGTGAGAAATTTGGAGAGTAAAGAGGGTATAACTAAAGTATGCCCTGCTATCATATTAAGTAAAATAAAATAGTTATATTGAATAAGGGTTGTGTTCAACGTAAATAGTATTTTTAGGTTTTAATTTAGGATCGAATTCTTCCTTTACGAGTTTAAATAAAGTGTTAGGATCATTTTCCCATTGAATCTCTACATAATTATTCGAAGGGTTTTTAAAATCATGTAGTATTGTGATGATTGCATTACCGTATGTTGGATGTACAACTCTATATTCTTTTACAGAGATGTGTGCATGTATGTTGTTTGTGTATTGGCTACAAGTCATGTTTATTAAACCTTCTTTTCCCAGCTCCGTGATAATGCTTTCTATTATATTTACGTTTACAGGATTATAAATACATTTTAGAGGTATTGTCGATCTTTTATTAACATATATTTCTTTGCTTATCATGGTGTCACTAGATAATAGTTAATCCGTTATATTTAAAAAATTTTTAGATTTTTATTCTTTTACCCCATTTTATTTCCTTGATCGTATTAATTATTTCTTTTGCATCTTTTACTTTAGATTCTTCTATTTTATAAGGTAGTGGTGCTACGTGTTTTATATTACTTTTCTTTTCTTTTAACACATCTCCTTTTAGTATTATCCCTATTTTCACAAACCCTTCTTCATTTTTTTCCAATATTACTGCAGGATAACCGGCAAATCTTCCATTAAGTTTTACTACGACTTGTCCTACCTCCACATCACTCACCAATCATTGTTTTTAATTTTTTTAATAATCGCGATTTTAAACCTTTTGGGCTTAACACACCCCCATAATAACGAGTAGGTCTTTTCTCTGTTTTAGCATAATTCCTGAGTTTTCTTTTCCTGCCGTAGGCAGTGCCATTAAGTACTTTTTTTGTTTCAGGGCATCGTGGTTTATTTACTTCTTTTTTTCTAAATATTATGCCTGTAATACCTGATGGCAATTTTCTTTTTTTCTTTACTATTTTTGTACTTCTTAAATGCCTTTTTACCATAGGCTCACCACATTTTATTTAATATGATATCTTTAAAAGTCTTTTTATTAAAAGAGAAAAAAGGATTGCATAAAAAATGTACATCCCTAGCCATCCGACTTTGTCTCCTATCCATGGCAAACTAAACGGAAGTTTAACTGTGAATCCATTAAGCCATTTTTTTAATAACCAAAAAACTGGTATGATAAATAACGCGTTATAAATAAAGGATCTCATCGAATATTGGAGTTGCTCTTTGATTAATGCATTTTGTTCATCCATTATTTTCTTCATAGTATCTATATCATTCTTTTTTTCTTTCATTTTCTTTCGAAGTTTATCCATTCTTTCTTTTATAGCTTTCATTTTATGCTGATCTGTAGTATACTTTATTATTAAATTAGATCCTAAGGATATAAAGAAACTTGATCCTACAAGAATTAACATATTATCCATTTTATCACCTCTAACTTTTACTTATTAATCTTCTAACTAATGAAGGCATTGCTTCTAAGTTATACCTCATTATTTGCTCATACATATTGTGTGCAATCATCACTGCTAATAATAATCCTGTACCTGACACTAATGCACCCATTATATCCGCAAACGCTGCCAACAGTCCTACAAAAGCACCTCCTGTTATAGCAAGGGCCGGAATGTATCTTTCTAGCACTTTCTCTACTATCCGTACGTCTCTTCTAAATCCGGGAATCTGCATGCCTGCTTGAATTATTTGTTGAGCTACATCTCGCGGACCCATTCCTGACGTATTAACCCAAAAAATAGAGAATATTACACTTAGAATTGTAAAAAATATTAGGTATATGATAACTCTTATGACGTCTGTAATAGTAAGATTAAAGTGAATTAGATTTATTATAAATTGAGCAGGTGGTGTTAAATAGTACATTAACCCGCTTTCAGGATATCCTGCTTGATTAAACTTACCTAATATATGAATACCTCTAGAACTAAGTATGCTCCCAAACATTCTCAGATTAATAAGAAGTGCAGATGCTAAAATAACAGGCATATTGCTAGTATATATAAATTTTAAAGGCCATTTTCTTCCAAATCCTCTAAAACTACTCATAACTAAAGGTATTTCAACCCTTAATGATTGCGCATAAACTACTACTAAAAATATAATGA
Organism: Nanobdellati archaeon; assembly: GCA_015520895.1. Lineage (GTDB taxonomy): Archaea > EX4484-52 > EX4484-52 > EX4484-52 > JAADEF01 > JAADEF01. The sequence goes on from WAPH01000009.1 coordinate 31,849, forward strand.
TGGTTGTGAGCAAAGGTATGATGTAATATGAAGTTATATCGGCTAAGGTGGCATTACCTTGCATTAATGATCTTATTAATTCAGGTATAGCACCGATGAATTTACCATCGGTTGTTCTACTAATATCGAAAGCTTTAATAAATAATTGCTTCGAGACTCCAGCTAATATAAATAGAGAAACACCAGATCCTATACCCCATCGACTAATTATTTCATCAAGATAGATGATTATTATAGCACCTAATGCTATTTGCAATATTATCCATTTAATGTATTGGGGAGATGCAGGGGTTAATGCGCCAAATAAAGCTAAAGAACTAGCTTCTAAAAAGCTAAATATTAATGCTAATATCTTTTGAGTTCCTTGGAACCAAGCCCTTCCTTCATGGGTGTTTAGATTAACATTTAGAATACCCGAACCTACTAATAGTTGAAGTATTATGCTTGCCGTAACTATAGGTCCTATACCTAACATAGCAAGTTTTCCAACACTTGCTCCGAGGATGGCAGAAACTTGCTCAAAATAACTTTCAGCTTGAACGTCTAATCCTATTATTGGTACTTCTGTTAATCCAAAGTAAATAAGCAGTGCTGTTAAGGTCCATATTAATCTTTCTTTAAAAGATAATTCTTTTTGAGGTAAAGAAACGGCAGGTATAAACTTTAGGATGCTATTTAATACCATTTATACACCTCTAAGCACTAAAAATTATGCTTCACTTTTCGTTTCTAAAGTCCAACCTTTGGATTCTAAAAATTCTTTAACCCCTCCTGTAGCTTTAGTAACTTTAATTATTCCTTTGTGTTCTTCAAAAAATTTCATAGAATCAGGTGAATTAGATAATATTAACTTTACAGGTAATCTCTTATACTTGATTAGTTCTATGACATATTCTTTTTCTTGTTGATTTACATAACCTTCTTCTTTTAATAATGAGAGTTTAGCATGTATTTCTTTTAAACTAAATACATAGTATTTTGTTTTTGCTTCCGGAGGCATAGTAAACCCTTGTTTGCCTAATCCTTTGCCCATCTGTGTTAAAAGAATTGCTTTATGACCAGCTTTTTTACCAACCCCTGCTTTGCCTTTACCTCCTTTAGAACCTTTTCCTCTGTGTTTTTTTGGACTTCCGTAACCGTATGTCCTGGATCCTCTCTTTTTCGTTACTTTTTTTCTGAATCTTACAACCATTACTAACACCTTTATCTGATCATTCTTTGAATAAGATCTTTTATTTTTTCTCCTCTATATCCTAAAGCTCCTTTTTGTTGAAAGGTATGTTTAACGCCTTTTCGTCCATAACCTTTTAAAGGGGGCGCTAATCTGTAAAGGTTATCATCTTCTTTATTTTTACTTGCTTTTTTTTCTATTTCTTTGATAAACTTCTCATCTACTTCTCCCCACGTAACAAAATCCTTTACTTTTTTGATCATTCCTTCTATAGAGGGTGTTAGTTCGTAAAAAACAACATGATTTGGTTTTGTAAGTTTTAATCTTTTCAACGTATCCTCTATCGTTCTTTTTACTCCTACTGTTCCTCTTACTCTTACAACCGCCACATATTTTTTACTACTCATGAGTATCACTTGCTTAATCCTTCTATGACTCCTGTTTCTTTTATTACGGCTTCGTTGGCTCTAATTTTATTAAGGTTGTTGAGAGCATCAAATAATGCATAGATGAAATTGATTCTTGTTCTTGTATTTCCGAAACTTCTTAGCCATACGTCCTGAATCCCTGCTAATCTTAATACTTTTTTAGGTTCTGAAGAAGCAACAATACCTAAACCTCTTGGTCCAGGTATTAATTCTACCTTTACAGAACCGCTTTTACCTGTTACTTTAAATGGTAAAGAATGAGGCTGATGGCAATTACATTCCCACGATCCACAACCCCTTCTTATGCTTATTATGTTTAATCTTGCTTTTCTTGAAGCTTTTTCTATGGCTTCGCGAGCGTCATTCCCTTTAGCATAGCCGTACCCTACATAGCCATTTTTATTGCCTACTACTACCATGGCATGTAAACTCCTTTTTCTTCCTGATTTATGCATCCTCGCTGTAGTTTTAACAGGTATTCTCTTAATACCTCCTCCTTTTCCAGGAGTTCCTCCAATAAGAATGATCTCGTCTTCTAAATCTGGAAGTAATATATCTACTATTTCCGGTTCTCTTATTATATAACCTTTTTCAAATACTTCTTCTATACTTGTGATTTCTCTTCTATACACTTTTTTACCTAATTCTGTTTTAGGAACCCAGGATTTCATTATTTTTTCTACTTTATTTATGGTTATATTAGGTTGAGTTTCTTTACTTTCTTGAGTTTCTTCTTGCTGTTGAACATTATTTTCTTCCTTTATTTCTTTATCCTTATTAGCTGTATTTTCTTCGCTCACTTTTTCTCACCTTTTTTATCGGTTCTGGTAAACTCATTTTCTATTTTATTTTTTAATTCTTCAAATGCTGAAACTACATCCTTTCCCAAATATGCTTTTATATGTTCTCCTTTGAGCCTAGATTCATCAGGTAATATAGTGGGATCATAAGGTACTGAAACCCCTGCATCTATAATTCCTTTAACTAATGCATATATTCTTCCCTTTCTATGAGGTTTTCTTAATCCTACATCTAATATTACCTCTTTGATTCCTTTTTGTAATGCTATTTTACCTAAAACTAATCCTGTTAAATATGCTGATGGTAAATTTTTTACAGCATATTTCCATCCGTATTTCTTTTTAAGACTAGATGAGTTGAATTGCGCTAATACATAATCCTGACCTTTCTCACTTTTCACTATTTGAGCAATAAATTGCGTATTAGTTATTCTTACTACTAATCTAGGTTTTCCGCTTAATAAATAAGCTAATCTTTTTTTATAATTTGTTTTTCCTTCTCTTCTTCTCCTTAAAGGAACTATATAATTTTTTGATGTAGCCATCATGATCACCCCAATAATTTCTAATCAATAATTTTTTAAAATTTATGCACTTTCTTCTCTTTTTATTTTATGAATAAGCATTTTTAAATAGTTCTTAGTTCTTATTCTTCCTGCTGATATTTGGCTATAAAGTTTTCTATATTGTTTGGAATTAATAACACCTTTTTGTTTGAATTCTCTTAAGAGCCTTCTTACAGCTCTTACTTGCATCATCCATATTTCTTTTTTAGATAATCTTGCAGTTTTTTTACCTTTTCTCTTACCTTGACCCTTTCTTCTTCCTTTTTTCTTTTGTTGAAGCAAATAATTAGCACGTGCCCTGCTTACGCCTTTTATTTGTTTCTTTTTAATATAACCTTTGGCAATGAGTTCTCTTATCGCTTCTCTTGAAACTGCTTCTTTGATTTCGTTGAGATGTTGAGGATCAAACCATACTCTTTCTATTCCTACATCCATAACTTCTGCGGCTAATCTTTTTTGGTAGGATAGATCCATATTTCATCACTTTTTATTTTTTTTAGTTGTTTGTTTCTTAATAGGAGTTTTTTTACTTCCTTTACTCTTAGGAGTTTCTGTTTTTTCTTTCGACTTTTCTTCCTTTCCGCTTTTTTCCTTCTTCTCTTTATCTTTTTCTTCTTTTTTAACAGATAATGCGGCAATCATGTCTTTTAAACTACTAAATCCTTTCTTTTTAACTCTTGCTATTATATTTGCATTAAGTACATATATTTTTCGTTTTTTAGCTTCTTTTAATATTTCGAGTCTTTTCTTAAGGCCTACTTTGCTAGCGATTCTAATTGCCTCTTTTGAAGGATCTTTGATCTTGTTTAGATCCTTAACATTATTGACTATTATTTCTTTATAACCCGAAGGATGTATGTCTCTTGCTTCCTTTAACGTACCATAACCTATGGAAACTTTAGCTCCTGCTCCTTTTATCGCTTTTCTTATTTTATTATGTCTGCCTCTTTGTTTTCTCCATATGTCTCCTAATTTTCGAGGATAACGAGAAGCATTAACTCTTTTAAAAGTAGGAATTCTTTTTTTCAATTCTTTTCTTTTTTCAACCAGGTCTTTTAATGCACCACTCATTTTAACACCCTTACTTATCCTTTTTTATAAGATATATGCCATCTAAGAATTTTCTTCTATCTCTTCCTCCTTTATTCTTAGTTGCAAGTTCTATATTAGCAGCAGTTTGACCTACATGTTCCTTATTTATTCCTTTAACTATTATTAAATCTCCTTTTACTTCTACAGATGTATCGCCTATTATTCGAGCATATCTATTTCCTTTTTCTCCTAGAAAGTTAGAGATAACTACTTTATCCCCTTCTACTTTTACCGTCATAGGGAAGTGTACATAATAAACTTTAAGATGGTATTCATATCCTTTCTCAACTCCTTTTATCATGTTATTTATATGCGCTTTCCATGTGAACATTAAAGCTTTAATTTTTTTATTTTCTTTACGTGTTGATTTTATTTTAACTATTCTGTTATCAATAATTATTTCTAAACCCGGATGAAAGAATTCTCTTTCTAGAGTTCCTTGTGGTCCTTCTATCCTTACAGTGTTATTTTGTAAACTTGCGTTTATCCCTTCAGGTAAATTTATGATCGCCTCTAACGCCATTTTTTCACCTAATATACGTAAGCAATTAATGCTCCTCCATATTTTCCTTTGGCTTCTCTATGAGTCATTAATCCTTTTGAGGTAGATACTATTATGATTCCTGTGTTTACTGCAGGTAAATATCTTTTTTCTTCTTCTAAGTATTCATTTTTCTTTACAAAAAATCTAGGCATTATGGCTTTGCATTCGTTTATATGGTCTCCTAAAATAACTTTTATTTCCCCACCTTTTTCACTACTTAATACTTTGAAATCTTCTAGATATCCTTCTCGTTTCATTATCTCCAAAATATTTACTAACAATTTAGAATATTGACCTTTTATTATTACCTCTTTTTTTCCTCCAATTATTGCATTTTTAATAGTTGCTAATGCATTTGCAACACTTTTTTTACTCATTAATGTACACCTCATTCGTATTTTTTAAATCCTAATTCTTGTGCTATTTCTCTAAAGCATATTCTGCAATAATTCAATCCATATTTACTTGTGTGACCCCAACCTTTCCTTCCACATCTTATGCATACACTTTGTGCAAAGCCGAACTTTCTTTTCTTCGGTAAATTATGTTTTTCAAACACAGCTTTCTTCCCTGGTTTGTGTTCAATCTGCTTCAACATTCTTTCTGCATGGGATGCCATTATCTCACCTATTCAATTATAATACCTAATTCTTTTTTAACAAATTCTATTGCTTCTTCTTTAGTTATTCTATGGTTTTTACCTATCTTGGATTTATAATATTTTCTTCTTTTTACTCTAAATCCAGGTCTTTCTAAATTAACGAACACTTCTAATCCCATCACACCAAGTTGAGGGTCGTATTTTATACCAGGAATGTCTAAATATTCTGCAATACCAAATCCAAAATTACCGTTTTCATCGAAATTGTCAGGACTTAATTTACCGCCTTTTGCTTTTATTAAACGCAATAGTATTTCTTTAGCGTCTTTACCTCTTAATGTTACTTTTGCCCCAATAGGTAGTCCTCTTCTCACTTTAAATGTTCTTGCTTTTCGAGTAGCTTGAGTATAAATGGGTTTTTTACCCGTTATTTTTTCTAATAATGCATAAGCTCTTTCGCTGTCGGATGGAGCCTTTACACCGATATTTAATGTAACTTTCTCTATTTTTATTTTCCTCATTATGTTGTTCTCTTTATTGCTCATAGGTATCACAACCTAAAACATATAAATCGCTACTTACACTACATTTTTAAGGATAAGTTAGTTTTAAAAAGTTAACTCTCTACGCTTAAAGGTTTTAAACTTAGCTTGTATCTGCTTATTACATAAAAAAAGAAGTAACTTACATAAGTATAAAACCTTATTATTATTGAAGTGAAACAAAAGAATCCAAAAGATTCATAAATTAAATAAAATAAATAAGAAAATGTCAATTCTTTAAAACCGAGACCATTAGGTATGAAAATTAATGCTATTAAATTTGATATTGCATTTATAAAAAGTAAGTGGCTTATATGTATGTTTATGTGAGGATTTATTATAC
>WAPH01000010.1 GCA_015520895.1 Nanobdellati archaeon
AGGGTGTAGTCTTTTAGCCATATGTATGCTAAGGATGCTATGGCTATTGTGAATACAACTAATAGAACTGATCCTATTGTTGCTGAGATTGCTTTTTTAAGATTTGGTTTGTTTTTAATTTCTTTGGTTAAAGAGAATAATTTCTCTGCCATAGAGAAATTAAGGCAGAGAAATTATTTATAGTTAACGGTTAAGAAAATTTAATCTTCTCCATAAAGCCCTGTAATCTTTAAAAATAACATCCGCCCTTCTATCTATTTTATTATAGATCGCAACTTTAACCCCGTAATAATTTTGAGGAATAAACAAATCTTTCTTATAATCATCCCCTATTGCCATTAAAACATTGCTTGTATTTACATCATAGATCTCCTCTAAATACCTATAATAAGAAAGAGAAGGTTTCATAACATTAACATCATCCGCACTTACTATGCAACAAAAATATTCTTTCCACATTCTACCAAACACTTGATAAAGTTTAAAAACAAGATTTCTTTTAAACTCCTCGCTCACAACGATTCCTTTAATATTTTTTGAGAGCATGACATTTAAGAAAAAGAAAATATTACGAGCAGGTTTAATTTGAATGTTCTCCCAAAAAATATTAACTGCATCTAAAGGAGGTGTATGAGGAAATGCCAATGAAATTAAATAGTCTCTTTCTCTTTCCTTAGGATTGTTCGATTTACTTAAATCATGTAACACTTTATAAAACTTTTTTTTAACCCAAATATATGATTTTCCTTCATGCTCTGAAATAAACAAAAACATCCGATGATAGGCCTTCTTCGTATCAACATTATATAATGTGTTATCAGCATCAAAGATTATGTATCTCATAAATACTACCCTTTAACATACTATGAGGCTTTATTTTAAGATTTGGAGCAATCAATGTTCCAGGCATGGTGCTGCTTTGAACCCCTATAACTGTTCCTTTTCCAATAACGCATCCTAAAGAAGTTCTCTCAGTTTTAATAATATTGCCCTGCAACTCTACATAAACTTCCTTTCTAGAAAGTAATCGATTAGCTGCTACAAATCCTGCACCTATTTTAACATCATCATCAATAACACTATCTCCTACATAACTACGATGTAAGTGTGTATCAGATCCTATCAAACTTCTTACAACTTCGCTATGAGCCCCTATAATTGCATTACTCTCCACACTACTCATCCTAACCAAAGTATGAGTCCCTATGATAGCTCCTTTTCCTATATAAGCAGGTCCTTTTATAACAGCATAATCCATTACTTTAGCGTCTTTCTCTATAACCACCTTACCTTCCGAATCATCTATCACTGCAGTTTTAGCAATCACTGCACTACTATCAACAAAACTCTTCTCCAAATTATTTAAAAAAACCTTAACAAAGTCGAGATATTGCCAAGAATATTTTAAAGAAAGTGGTGGTTCGCCTATTTTTACATAACGAAGTTGAGAGAAATTAGCATACTCGCTTAATGTCTTTTCTAAAGCATCTCCTTCATCAACATCTTTTGTTTTTAAAAATTCAAGAAAATCTTTTGCTAATTTATAAATACCTATAACTCTAAGGTTAGAAGGTTCCTCTCCTTTTTTAGGTTTTTCAACAATTTTTTTAATCTCTTTATTTTTTATCTCTACAATGCCATAACGAGAAGGATTTTGTGTAGGAGTAATACTCAAAACATTACCCTCAATGTTCATAATTTGTTTGAGAATATCTTCTGAAAAAGCGTGGTATGCATTCAGTATAACATATTCGTCATAATCAGGGGCAACATCATATCCTCTAATAACGGCGTCTGCAGTTGATTTAGGTATGGGTTGTATAGCTATTCTAACATCGTTCCCTTTAAATAAAGATGTATCTCGCGGTGAGACCACTACAACAACATCATCCACATACCTCGATACGTTTTGAATTGTTCTCTCTAATAAAGTTTTTCCACCTATCTTAACCATAGATTTGTGTTTGTGATAATTTAAAGGCCATGTTCGCGAACTTTCACCTGCAGCCAAAACAATAGCAGCTTTACTCATTAAAACACCGCTTTTATTTCATTTGCTATAGGTTTAAACATAAATTCTTTAATTTTCTTTTTATCAGAATAATGAGCTAAAGCATAACTTAATTTTACATAAGCACTCTCACAAACCATATCGTATAAATGATATACTCCTGCTTTATGCAATAATCTTAAATTTTTGTAAACATAAGGATGAACTTCTCCATATATTGTTTGACTACACATACCTATGAATTTATTTTTAGCATGCTTTTTTATTACTTTCAACAAACTTAATTCTCCTTTAACACATACATGTCCTAAACCAGTACCTTCTATAATTGCTCCTTTAACTTTATTTAACATTGCATCTAATATTTCAGGTTTCATGCCCGGATAAACCTTTATTAAAGCTACATTTTTACAAAAACTTTCATTTCCTGCAGGATCCTTTAACCAATCGTTTTGCTTACTTTTAATCATTATTTTCCAATTTCTAGACCTTAAATCATAATGCAATGTAGCAAAAGGTTCTGCATTTATAGACTTAAAAGCGTCTCTTTTAGAAGTGTGCATTTTTTTAACTTTTGTTCCTAAATGAACTTCATAATAATCATCCCCACTACTTCCGTGCATAACAACATACACGCCAGCAGGAGGATTTTCTAAAATAAAGCGAATTGAAGCCAGAAAGTTTAGAAACGCATCGCTACTGGCTCTATCAGAAGATCGTTGAGCACCAGTAATAACCACAGGAAAGTTTATTTTTCCTTTTAAAGCATAGCTCAATGCTGAAGAAGTGTAATGCATTGTATCAGTTCCATGAGCCAAAATAATTCCTTTTTTTACTTTTTTAGAAATAGTAATAATATGTTTAGCCATTTTTTCCCAATGATCCTGATTTAAATCTTCGCTCATTTCTTGCATCAACACTTCAAAAGAATAAGAATATTTATTAAAAGGATGTTGATTCTTTATTTCAGGAATGGCTGAAAATATATCTTCTGGCCGAAAAGATGCTTTTACCGCTCCTGTTTCATATTCAACTTTAGATGAAATAGTACCTCCAGTAGAAATAACATGTATATCTTTTATCCTTACCTCTCCTTTAACAAGTTTCTCTTTTTTTTCGTACCTTCTTAAGGTTTTAACATCTTTAACATCCTCATAAGGAATTGCAAAATTATATCCATTTTTAAGTTTAAGAATAAAACTGTTTTTTTTATTATAATCACTAGTTGGAATAATTATCCCTTCTAAGACCCCATAACTTTTTGTTTCAACCCTAACCTTAGAGAACATTTTAATATCCATATTACTAAACATCATCATCAATTATTTTAAAATTTCTTTTAAAAAGACCGTGGCGTAAGAACCAGGAGGTAAGAAAAAGGAAACTTTAACCTTATAATATCCAGGAAATAAATCATCATTCTCTTTTTGTATTATTCTAAAATCAGTTGCTTGAGCATATGCTTTTCGAACAAGACCTTCACTTTTGATATTTAATTCATTTATATAGAAATCAGAAGGACGAATACGATCTTTAAGAAATATCTCTTTAATTCTTTTTTCTATTTTTCCCTCTTCAACAAATCCCTCAAAATTATAACCAGGAATATGAATTTCTTTTTCTTTGACATCATCGCTAAACTCCTCAACCACCTTATTAAAAATCCAGCTTTGATAACTATGCACAAACATTTGTAAAATAGACCGAGGTAATGTTTTAAGAGCGCCTAAAAAATCACTTGCATGATGATGCAACAAATAATTATAAAGATTCCTTTCATAAAACTTAGATTTAGAAAAAGAAAGATTAAAAAAATCTTCACTTTCAAAATCTATCTTTTGATTTAACGCATTTTCCAAAATAAGTTTTGCTGCCTTCCGCCATTCCCTTTTTAATAAAGCCCTTCCAACTTCCCATGATTTAATCCTTCCTTCACCAAAACGCTGAACACCATAATAATTGGGAAACAATATCGTAGAAGGTAAATAGAAAATTTTCTTTACATCCTCTTTTCTTAATTTCCTTATAGTTACGGTGAAAAAATTTCCTTGATGCTCTCCTAAATGTATTTTTTTATCACTATATTCTAATGGATATAATTCAACACCTGCGTATTTAAATTCCTGAATTTTCTTCAATTTCTCTTTTTTTATTTTATAAATACTCATCAATTGTATTGTACATGCAACTTTGTCTTTTGTACCTGATAAAGAAATACGATTCGTGGAAAAACCCATATATTTAGAAAAAGACTTAATAAACTGGAAGGTCTCTACATTCCTTTTCTTCAAAACACAAATGAGGTGTTTATCTTCCTTTTCTAAATTTATAGGTTCATATTTTCTAAAGTAATCTAATTTACCATATCTCCGCGTAACCTCCTCAACAATAAAATCTTCTGGCGTTGCTTTAATAATCATAAACATATATATTTATCCTGCTACCTTAAAATATTTAGGTGGGACTATGCTAAAAAAACTTCAATCTCAAGTTATAAGTATCGTTCTTATCAGCGGTATTGCTTTGGCTTTAGCAGGGAGTGCATATTATTGGGGACTACCTCTCTTAGAAAAAACTCAAAAGAATGTTGAATTAGAATCTGCTAATCAATTCATGGAAAATTTAGCCAAAGCAATAGAAGAAGTGGCAGTAACAGGAAATAGCAAAGTTATAGAATATGATTTAAAAGGAGAACTTAGAATAAATAATGGTGATCCCCTCTCATTTGAAAATTACATAGAATACCGAGTAGAAGCGCCTCTTCCTTATTATGCCACATTATCATACGTTCCTCTTAATGATTACCCTCCTTATAAAAAAAGAATATACGTAATGACAACGGCTAAACCAATGGTAATAGTAGAGGAATGTAACAAACCTTTAGCTACGTGTCAAGCAACCATGGATTGTACCAATAAAAAAGTTTCTTTCGACATAGGATGTGAAGTAACAGGTGATAAATATGATGGAGATAAAATTGTATGTAGTAAAGACACATTCACGGTTAACACTTATACTTGTAATGAATACGATTTTGCATATCTTGAAGGTTCTAAAAAATATGCATATGCAGGTATTGAAGGTAAAAATAAGCCAGTAGTAATAATGGTAAGAACCTATCCTTACCCTACTAAAGAGAAATATCTTAATTCCTATATGATTATTCCCAGAGAGATAGACAATCCTACTACATATGATGGAGTAATTTATAAAATAATAGGTAAAGGTAAAGTAGTTGCTAAAAACGAAAAAGTAAAAATCCTTATTTCACGTGGTGAATCAACTATAAAACCAGGTGAATCACAAAGAGGTGGAGACCTGTCTATAATAAACATAGAGGTCACAGTACAATGAGATCAAAAGGGCAAAGCGCAATACTTGAGTTTGTACTTGTATCCTTTTTAGGAATAGTTTTTGTAGTGGTCGTTTTATCCCTATTAACGGTCGTAGAAAAAAAAGTTTATAGATATAACTTTGAATTACAAGCGAGAAACATAGCAGAGAAGTTGTGGCTTTATGAACACATATTCATATACTCGAATTATACAAACGGATCACTATCCTTTGCTTTACCTCCAGATATTAACGGTAAATCTTATTTAGTGGTGTTTAACGGCCATACTTTAAACATAAAAAATGAAGATGGCTTTTATTTCAATAAAGAAAATATGCCTTGTTACCATAATAGGATATACATAGCTTCGAATGTTCCTTCCATAACTTTAATAAAGACACAAGAATCGGTTAAGTGTGACTATAGGGTGGGTTAATGGTTAAAGTCAAAAAAGCAGTTCGTAACCTAAAAATAAAAATGAAAAAATACTACGAGAAATTAAAATTAGAAGAATCTAAAGATAAAGAAGCAAAAGGATTATACGGCATACCGCCAGAATTACTAGAGCAATTACTAAAAAAAGAAAAACCTAAAGAAGAGAAAGAAGTTAAAGAGGAGGAAGGTATAGATTTGTCCTCTTTAGAGCGCTTTAAAAAAAATATAGTTGTTATAGATAGAGAAGAAACAGATATTGATCTCAAAGATAAAATAATACATTACCCGTTAATAACAGATACTAAAACAGGGAAAATACTGGCTGAAGCAAAAATATACTTTAACGACAAAATAGGGAAATTAGTTTATGATGTGGTAGAACCCCCTTTAACATTACAAGATAAAAAAACAATCAGGTATTTGAAAAGAGTAATAGAGGATAAAATAGATGTAGATTTCTCAAAGCTAGACACTCAAAAAGCAAAAGATTATTTGGCAAAAATCATAAATGATATTATATTAGAGTTCGGGCTAAAAACAGATCCGAGTAAAATAGATATTTACAGATATTATATCGAAAGAGATTTCTTAGGTTTAGGAAAAATTGAGCCGTTATTAAGAGATAATAATCTAGAAGATATAAGTTGTGACGGTATAGGCATACCTGTGTTCGTTTTTCATAGGGACTCTAAGATAGGCTCAATTCAAACAAATGTAGTATTTGAGAACAAAACCGAGTTAGATAACTTTATAATAAGATTGGCTCAGAAATGTAATAAAAATGTCTCAGTTGCTGAACCTATTGTAGAAGGTGCCTTGCCTGATGGTTCAAGAGTTCATGCTGTGTTAGGTACAGATATTGCACGTAAAGGATCTAACTTCACCATTAGAAAGTTCTCTAAAGAACCTTTAACTCCCATAAAACTTATGAAATATGGAACCATAGATGCCAAAATACTTGCATACTTTTGGCTTATGATCGAAAATAAACTATCTGTGCTTGTATCAGGACCAACAGCAGCAGGTAAAACGTCTTTACTTAATGCTATCTCATTATTTATAAGACCTGATGCTAAAGTAGTGTCGATAGAAGATACTCCTGAATTAAGATTACCACATGAACACTGGGTTCCGGAAGTAGAAAGACCTGGATTTGGAAGATATAGAGGAGAAAAGAAAACAGGAGAAGTAAACATGTTTGATCTATTAAAAGGAGCACTAAGGCAAAGACCTGATTATATTATCGTAGGAGAAGTAAGAGGTAAAGAAGCTTATGTATTATTTCAAGGAATGGCAACAGGACATGCTGGATTAGCAACGATTCATGCTGATACTATAGATAAAGTTATTGATAGATTGATAACACCTCCTATTAATTTACCTGCATCGCTATTAGAAACATTAGATATTGTAGTTTTCGTAAAAGGATTCCGGTATAAAAACAAATTCACTAGAAGGATAACTAATGTAGTAGAGATAGAAGGATACAACATAAAGGAGGAAGAAGTTAGAACAAGAACTGTATTTTCATGGTCTTCTGAAAAAGATGAATTCAAACCTTTAAAACCTTCTCTAAAACTAAAAAAGATTTCTGATCTTACAGGAATGTCTAAACAAGAACTTATTCAGGAGATAGTAAATAGAGTAAAAGTATTAAACTGGATGTATGAAAATGACATAACAGATTTCAAAAGGGTAGGGGAAATAATAAAATTGTATTATTACAATAAAGAAGGACTCCTAGAATTTATCAATGAGTATTCAGCTTCGTGATCATAATGGTATCTTCATTTGAAAAGTATGCTCCTATAGCTTACAAATACGTAGGTAAAATTACAGATATATCTTTTTTTAAAGCGCTTTTTATACCTATAAGCCCAGATATTAAAAAAGTTGGTATTCATGTCACAATAGAAGAATATGCTGCACTAACAGTGTTTACTTCTGCATTAGTCTATTTTTTTACAACCATACCTCTAACTTTTATATTTGCCTTAGTATTTAACAGTTTAATTGCAGGTATGATATTAGGCAATTTAGGAGGTATAAGTCTGGCTTTAGTAACTTTTTTTATATTTTATCTTTATCCTAAAAACACCATCATGGCCAAAAAGAAAAAAATAGACGCAAGCTTACCTTTTGCAACATATTATTTAATCACCATAGCCGAAAGCGGAGCCACTATGCTTGATTTATTTAAAATATTAGCTAACATGACAGAATATAAAAGTTTGGCAGAAGAAGCAAAGCGTATCGTTTTCGAAGTAGAAAACCTAGGTTACAATATTGCAGATGCTTTAAAGAACGCAAGTGATAGGACAGCTTCTGAAAGTTTCAAATATCTCCTTTGGGGTATAAGAAATACGATGATAGTAGGAGGTGATTTAATCACCTATCTACGAGAAAAATCAAATATTTTTTTGCAAGAATATAAAAGAAATCTTGTGAAATTTAGCCAACAACTTAACCTAATGGTGGAAATATACATTACATTAATGCTCGTGGGTGTCATCTTTTTTATCATACTTACTTTAGTAATAGGAATGATGATGCAATCCATAATAATACCTTTCATCCAATTGTTTGTAGTGTTCATAATCCTACCTTTAGCAACTTTCGGATTTATTATATTATTTAAGACAATGAGTTTAGAGGGATAATGTGGATCCTAACAAGAAGAAAACAATAGAGTATGCTTCCTTTGCAATAGGAGTAATAATTATATTAGGAAGTTATATATTAGCATTAAAAACAGAAGGTTCTATGGCCCCTATAACGACTTCTTTTTTGATATTAGGGGTGTTTGTTTCTTTTATCACTTATGCGTTACTAGAATATTATGATTATGCAAGAGTAAAAAAAGCAGAAGAAACATTCCCAAGATTCTTAAGAGACTATGCTGAGGCTATAAACAGTGGTATGAATTTCAGTCAAGCATTTGATCTTGTTTTAAAAAATGATTATGGTGCTTTAAACGAATATCTTAAAAGAGCTAAAAATAGAATGAGTTTAAACATACCTTTTCCACGAGTTATCCAACTACTTCAACAAGAATTAAAGAAGAGTAATATGATAAAGAATGCATTAGGAATTATAATAAATTCTTACTATTCTGGTGGAGATGTGGCCATGACCATGATGGATTTATCTGAAACTGTGTTAAACCTCAAAGAAATATACGAAGAAAAAAAATCCATACTTCATCAACAAGTTATTATTATGTACGCCATATTTTTTATATTTCTCCTTATAATACTTGTGCTTTATTACGTATTCAGACCAATAGCCACCATGGAAGGAGGAGAAATAGGAATGGAAGGTATGGCAATAAGTTTGCAAGCAACAAATTATTGTGATAAAAGTCTTTATCCTCAAATTTATCCTATTTGCACTATAGGCTATATATTTGGATACAGTATGACAGATAACCTTACGTACTTTAAAATCCTTTTATTTTTTACCGCAATTGTTCAAGCAATTTCTATTGGTTTAATCGTAGGTGTAATATATGATAACGACATAAAAGCAGGTTTCAAACATTCCGCTATTTTATTAACAGTAACTTTATTAATTTTCGCCTTAGCATTGTAGAGGTGAGTGAAATGTACGGAGGCTATAATTACTTGGATTTGAACTATGTTCCAAAGAAAACAGATTTTAAAGTATTAGTGTGGTTAAAAGGTAAGAAAAAATTTGAGGAATTGGCAGAAGGTGTTGCAGCAGAAAGTTCTGTAGGTACTTGGACTAAAATTAATACTATGAATAAAAAAGTATTTTCTGATTATAGAGCAAGAATATATGAAATAAAAAAAGTTAGCAATTATGCTGGTTTTGCTTATTTAGCATATCCTTATGAGCATTTTGATGAGCGCAATCTCCTGCAATTTTTTGCATCTGTTTTTGGAAATGTGTATGGACTAAAAGAATTAGAAGAACTTTATATAATAGATCTTTACATCCCTATTAAATATCAACGATTATTTAATGGCCCTAAATTTGGAATAAAAGGTATAAGAAAAATGGTCGATACTTTAAAAAGTAAAAGGCCTCACGTAGGAACTATAATTAAACCTAAAGTAGGTCTAGCACCGAAAGAATTTGCTAAAGTTGCTTATGATGCTTGGTCTAATGGATTAGATCTTGTGAAAGATGATGAAAATCTAGTAAATCAAAGGTTTTGTCCATGGAAAGAAAGATTTGAATTAACAAATCAAGTTAGAGATAAAGCCGAAATAAAAACAGGAGAGCCTAAAGTCTATGCAACAAATATTACAGATATGGACGTTAATGTCATGTATGAACGTATAGATACAGTATATGAAGGAGGTAACAAACTTATAATGTTGGATGTGTTCATTTTAGGAATGGCGTTAACAAAAAAAATTGTAGATTATGCTCATAAAAAGGGATTAGCAGTACACGCACATAGAGCAGGATATGCTGCCATGCACAGGGGCAAGTACGGATATGATTTTAGAATTCTCGCTAAAATATATAGGCTTTTAGGTGTAGACCAATTACATATAGGTACAGGAGTGGGTAAAATGGAAGGATCTCCTATATATATAAAAAAATTACATGAAATCTTAACATCTAGAGTAAATAGCGTGTCATTCTTAGGATTTTTTGAGCAAGAATGGAATAAAGATATAAAAGAAGTATTTCCTGTTGCATCAGGAGGATTAGACGCAGGAAAAGTAGAAGGAATAATAGAGGTTCACGGTAAGGACGTAGTAATTCAAGCAGGAGGCGGAGTCCATGGGCATCCTAAAGGCTCAAAAGCAGGAGCTAAATCCTTGAGAGATGCAGCAGAAGCAATTAGTAAAGGATTATCTTTAGAAGAATATGCAAAAAAATCGAAAGAATTGGCCATAGCACTTAAACATTTTGGTTACACTCCTAAAGAAGAAATAAGAAAAAAGATAAAAAAAGTATTAAATGCGAAAGATGTGCTTGTAGAAATTGTGTTTTCTCAAGGATTGGATGCGCTTATAGCTTTAAGAGATTGATTAGACTTGCTATTTCCCTTTATTTCATAACCTGCTAAAATCCTTTTAGCTTTTTTCTTCATTTGTTGATATAACTCCCATAAACCATCTTCTTTTAACTCAAACAATACCTTAATTTTAAGATTATTGAACTCCTCTATTTTTTCCCCATAAAGTCTTAAAACACCTTCCATCTTTTTTATAAGATCATAAACATAATATATTGTTGTATCCAAATCTATCCAATTAGAAGAATTTATCTCTCTTGGTAATCGCTTCATATATCTTGTAGTTAGTTGCGTTAACATTTGTTTTAATTTCTGCTCATCACCTTCTTTTAAATCTTTAGCATACTTGCCACTTCCATAAAATTTTAAGGCATATTCTTCTATAAAAGGGTAAGCAATACTTATTAAAGTTACATATTCTTTTTCTACGTATTGTTTCAAGGGCTTTCCGTTCCCTTTTATATATCTTAAAGATGCGCTATAAGCGGAAACAAACAAAGCAACAGTAAAAAATCGTCTTTCCTCTTCACTTATAAAAGGATGCCATTGGCCTACGACTCCGTCAATCCTATGATTTAGTTGAAAATAAGGATTATTTTGCTTCTCTCCTAGCATTTTGGCCCATATTTCTTCCAACAGATTAGTGGGCTCGAATAAAGATCCTTCGTTTTTGTACTCTTTAAAACATAATTCATCAGCAAATCTAATATCATAATGTGCTTCAAAAGCTTCTTTAAAGCCATAGCTATCTCTCGCAACTTCTCTTTGAGTCTTTGTTGAGTCACCTAACATTATATTTGCTGCTAAGGAATATAACCAAACATCAAAAGAAGATGTGTGCTTTCCTCTATTAGTAAGAAAATACAGAGATCCTAACACTTGATCTAGGATTGCTACTCTTTCATAAAATTTATATAATTCCTCTTCTACAAAATTCCTATATCCCCCTAAAGGATTTATAAACTCTACATATTGCTTCATAGATATCCCCTCGGACAGGCAGGCATTAATAACGTTTATTATTATACGTTACCCTTATATATAATTTTCGTTAAATTTAAATAATATTATTCCAAAGAATTAAAAATACCTTACTCAGCAATCTAATCATAAATAAATAAAAAGATATTAAACTATAATAAATAAAGAAGGAGAAAAAGGGATAAATCTTTATAAGAAGATTCCTATATTCATAAAGTTCATCGATTTTTTTATTTTCTTCTTCATAAGATAAAGAAAAAGATAAATTATTTAACGCTTCATTAACTGCTGCTATACATGTTTGTTTTTGAGAGATATTAGATGATAAAATATAGTATTGAAGGTAATTATTGATATTACTAAGCATAATAGCGTAGTTCTCGTTAATTTCTCTTCGTAAATTATTATATGCCTCCTCTTTACCTTTACTAAGATCTAATCCTGTTGTTAATTTTATAAAATTGTCAATATAGCTACTAACAGGTTGTTGAATAGAAGAAT
>WAPH01000011.1 GCA_015520895.1 Nanobdellati archaeon
ACACCACAAGAACAATCCTGGAAATCTTTATTCCTTAAAATAATACTTAACTCAAGATATGATAGGTTAGATACACCAGTATTAGATGCTTACACATTAACTTACATAGATAAGGCAGAAGAATCTATTAAGCTTCTCTTAGACAACCCTTCTAACCTAAACCTAACAATAACCTCTATAACCGTAGAAAGCCTATCAAATCCTAATAAGTACTGCTCCTTACATCTTAACAACTCTTACATCTCACCTTTAGGCATAGCATATTATTCTTTCTCTCCAGATAACTGCTCATTCTATTGCTTAGAAGGAGAGAAGTATAAGGTTATAGTTGCAACAGAATGTGGAACTTATAAGTTTGTTAGGGATTGTTAAATTTACTCAACAACAATTGCAGGTTTAAAAGGTAGTGCCTTATTTGATTTTTCGTGATTTTCTGTAATTTCTAAATTAGCGTTAAATTCTTTTTCTATATACTTTTTTGCTTCATAAAGTTTTAGAATCTCGCTATCTTTACTTAAATACTCATATTCTTTTAACTTTATTATTTTGTTTATTAAACCTATTACTTCTTTTTCTCTTCCTTTAAAGAAATCTTGTTGTTTCATTAAGGAAATAAGATCTTTTATATTGCGAGTTCCGGCTCCTTTTATCAATTCGTACATTTTATATTTCCAAGGCTCTGCAATAATTATAGTTATCTTTTTAGGCCTAACCTTCACTATCTTTATTATTTCTCTAATATCTTTTAATAGATCTTCCAAATACTCTTCAAATTCTTCGATCTCGCTTTTATCCTCTATTTCATATTCAGGGAACTCTAAGTCATCCACACATCCTTTTTCTTTCATGACTTCTTTCCATACGTATTCAGCAAAATGAGGTAATATAGGTGATATGAGAATGGTTGCTACTTTTAATAGTTCATCCATAACGCTTTGATTTACTCTTCCTACGCTTCTTCTTAAATATCTTTTTATTAAATTATGTATCTCAAAGAATGCCACTTGAAAGGCACTTTTTGTCATAAGATTCTCGTAATATTCTCCTACTTTAAATACTATTCTACTTAATTCTTTTAAGGCCCATGCATCTTCTTGTCTGATCTCTCTAATTTTTTCTCCTTTTTTATAATACTCATTAACTACTTTAGCAAACCATTCCATTCTTTGAGTTATGCTCTTTGCAGCACTTAACTCGTAATTTGCATCATCCAATCCAACATCCCCTGCATAAGCTGCTAAGGCTCTTATTTCTTCTATCCCGAATCTTTCAATAGCATCGCGAATTGTATAAAAATTTCCTTTACTTTTACTCATTTTTTCTCCTTCAACCATAACGTACCCGTTTACAGCAATCCCTTTTGGCGATTTTTCTTTGCCAAATATTGCAAGGTGATGGAAAAGCATCATAGTTAGATGGTTTTTTATAAGATCTTTTCCTGACACTCTTATTTCAAATCCTTTATCATACCAGTATTCAAATTCCTCTTTCATTTCTTTCAACAACTCTTCGGAAATTCCTAGTTCTAGGGCAATATTCTTTATGTCTCCTTTTCCAAGAAAGATGTAATCAAAGAATTTATCATTCAATTTTTTAACATCTATATTATATTTTTCAGCATTCTCTAAGTATTTTGCAATAGTATAATAAGCCATATAAATTGTGGAATCGCTAAGCGATTCTATGAGTTTAGAAGGATCTTTCGGAAATCGAGTTCCTAATCCTCTGTCTCTTGTGAAGGCCCAATCCCCTAACCAATCAACAGCATCTAAAAACACAGATCTTAAATTCTCTGGATAAAATTTCATCTCTTTTATATGCTCTTTTACCTTATTCTTCCATTCTTTATCTGAATACTTTATAAACCATTGATCTTCTAAAACCTTTACAATTGCAGGTGTTAAGCATCTGCACACTACTTTTTCAGGTAAAATGTAGTATTTTACACGTATTCCTTTTCTCTCAAGTATATCAATAATCTTTTGTTTGGCTTCGCTCACTTTCAAACCTTCTAATTCTTTCCCGAAGATGCTTTTAAGTCTACCCTCGTGAAACTCTTTTTTGTAAATTTCTTTAGTAAGAGCATCTAACACTTCTTTTTCTTTACTACTTTTGACTCCTGCTTTCTCAACAATTTCTTTTGCTGGAAAATCACCATAACCCTGTAAGGATATTAAACTAATAAGTTCGATTTCTTGACCCTTTCCTTCTCTTTTTAAATCCAATAATGCGGCATAATCATAAGGAGCATGGGCGGGCACTGACATAACTATGCCAGTTCCTTTACTTATATCTACAAAATCTCCATGATATATTTTTACTTTTTTTCCGTTAATTAAGTTTTTTACTTCTTTTTCTAATAATTCCTCTCCTTTTATCTTTGCAATTTCCTTTCCTTTAATTCCTTGATTTTTCAAACTTTCTACTCCTTCTTTACTTAAAATCCATTTTTCATCTCCTACTTTATAAACTTTATAAACTGCCTCCTTATTAATCCAGAGATTAGTTACTCCCCATGTAGTTTCTGGTCTGAAGGTCATAGCCATTAAATATACTTTAGGCTCTAACTCGAATTTAATTAAACTCACTTCTTCGGGTACTATGCCTTCTCCTTCACTTCTATCATGATCTCCTAATGCATGTTTGCACTTAGGGCAATAAACTACAGGATGTTTGCCTTTATAAATAAACCCTCTTTCATATAACTTATTATACTGCCATTTGACAAAAGCGTCATAAGGAGGATTGAGTTCAGTAGTAATAAAACTTCTTCTCCAATCAGCACTATAGCCTATTGCCATTAAATCTTCTTTTGCAGCTTTTGAGAAGAATTCTACCCAATATTTAGCATCCTTGAATTTTTCTATTTCTTTTACACCCATTTTTTTAAGCATTTCTATTTGCTTGGGCTCTCCTTCTTTTATTCTTTCAGCAGCAGCAGCTATTGGTTGTCCTGTGGCATGAAAACCTTGTGCTAATAAAACGTTCTTTCCTCTTAATCTCATGAACCTTGCAATTATATCTGCCTTTAATGCTGTGAATAAATGCCCTATATGCAAATAACCGTTAATGTATGGATAAGGAAAATTTACAAAGAATTTTTCTTTATTGTGGTCTGGTTCAGCAACATATTCTTTTAAAACATACTTTCTTATTTTTTCATTAAAGCTCATAATCTTATCATTTTTAAGCAACTATTTTAAATTTTTTTATTACTTTTACATTTATGGAACTTAAAAAAATAAATGACTTTCTTTGGAAGTTACCAAAAACAAACGGCATGAAAGTTGATGGTATTGTTTTTTCCAGCGAAAAGTTATTAGAGGTGATTAAAAAAGATAGAACATTATGGCAACTTAAGAATGTCGCATCTTTAGAAGGAATTGTTAAAAATGCTGTTGCTATGCCTGATGCTCACGAAGGATATGGTTTTCCAATTGGCGGTGTAGGGGCTTTTGATGTGAAAGAACAAGGCATAATAAGCCCAGGAGGGGTAGGTTTTGATATAAATTGCGGTGTTAGGTTGCTTAGAACTAACCTTGTGTTTGAGGACATTAAAGAAGTTAAAACAAAACTTATTGACGCATTCTTTAAAAATGTGCCTTCAGGTTTGGGTAGTGAGGCTAAAATAAAATTTAGTAAATCTGAATTAGAGGAAATTGCTGTAAGAGGCATGGATTATGTTATAGAACAAGGTTTTGGATGGAAAAAAGATAAAGATTATGTGGAAGAGAAGGGTAGTATTAAGCAGGCTTCTATAGATTATATTTCGGAAAAAGCAAAGGAACGTGGTAAAGTTCAAATAGGTAGTTTAGGAAGTGGAAATCATTTTTTAGAATTGCAGATTGTTGAGAAAGTATTTGACCAAAATATTAGTAAACAACTTCATATTCAAGAAGGTCAAGTTATGGTAATGATACATACGGGATCACGAGGTTTTGGTCACCAGATAGCATCTGATTTTCTGAAAGAGATGGAAAAACACGTTGATATATCTTCTTTACCAGATCGAGAGTTAGTTAGCGTACCTTTTGAAAGCGAAATAGGTCAAAGATATTTTTTAAGTATGAACGCAGCAGCAAATTTTGCTTTTTCTAACAGACAACTTATAACTCATTGGGTAAGAGAAAGTTTTGAGAAGATTTTAGATCAAGATGCAAAATCCTTAGATCTTTCTATTATTTATGATGTAACCCACAATATGGCAAAAATCGAGAACTATTTTGTTGAAGGAGAAAAAAGGAAACTTGTAGTGCATCGAAAAGGTGCTACCAGGAGTCTATATAAAAGACATTATTTGCTTAAAGATTCTCCTTATTATTATATTGGACAGCCCGTTATCATTCCTGGGAGCATGGGTACTGCTAGTTATTTGCTTATAGGAGGTAAAAGAGCAGAAGAGTTAAGTTTTAACTCAACAGCTCATGGAGCAGGTAGGATTATGTCTAGAAGTAAAGCGATAAAAACTTTATCTAAAGCCAATATAGAGAGAGAATTGAGGAATAAGGGTGTATATCTTAGATCTAGTTCTTGGAGAGGTGTTGTAGAAGAAGCACCTCAAGCTTATAAAGATGTTGATGAAGTAGTGAAAGTAAGCCATGCTCTAAATATAGCAACCATTGTTGCTAGACTAAAACCAATAGGTGTAGTAAAAGGATAAAAAGAAAAAGTTTTTAGCCGAATACTAACATGCTCCACCAAGGTTTCTTTTCTTCTTCTATTTCCCCATTTATTGCATTAACTTTTAAATTCATTTTAATTTTTACAGGTATGATCCCTAGTAATCTTCCTTTATCTTCCCCTTCCACTACATAAACAGGTTCATTATCTTTCACTTCTAAAGTGATATTTTTTATATGATCTAATTTTTTAACTTTTTCTTTTATCTTTATTGGTTCTACTTTAATGGGAGTATTATTTATAGTTAACCCGTGAGTAGGATCTACCTTCACCTTTCCTTTTACTTTAACTTCTATTTCTTTATTCTTGATTTTTACTTCTCCTCTTTTTACTACAACACTTATGTTTTTATCTTCGTCTACTACTATTTCTGCATCAGAGATATTAACTTTCTCACCTTCTATCTCTACCTCACCAGGAGTTATTGTTATAGATACGTTAAGTTGTTGAGCCATAATCTTTAGTTGTTGTCTTGTTCTTTCTAACTCTTCTTTAAGTATCCTAATTTCTTCCTTTAATTTTCTTATCTCTTCTTCTACATCTTCTTTTGTTCTTTTATCTTTCTCATTTTTACATATGATCATAAGTTTTTCTATCTCTTTTTTAATTTCTGCAGAACCATTGTTTTTATATGTTTCTTTTAGCTTTTCTAATTTTTTACATGCATCTACATCCTCTTTAGCGTTGTTTGAGCATAAATGGTTGTATTTCATTTCTAACTCAAGTTGTAATTTTTTATCATTTTTTTCTTTTGCTATTTCTATTTCCTTTTTTATCTCATCACAATCGCTTTTAAACTTTATTATTTGCATAAATACATTGCTTTCGTTATCTTTAGGTGCTTTTACACATTTATATTCGTATTCTCTTTCTAACTCTAATGCTATCTCTTTTTTCCCTTCTTGTTTGGCTTTTTCTATTTCTATTTCTAAAGAACCGCAGTCATCTATGTTTATTGAAGTTTCAAAACTTGCTTCTTCTTGAGTAACGTTGCTTACCTGTGCTAAATTAAAAGAAAAAGCAACAGGTATCAACATAATTGCGATTACTACTATTTCTATCTTTTTTAAAGTGCTTGCTGCCATGTTACTAAATTTGTAAGTAGGCTTTAAAAATTTTACGGATTTTATAACACTTATATATAAAAATTGTGGTGAAAACATGCCTTCTGTTATTCTTAATAAATGGAGCGAAATAGTACAAACTTATAAGAGGTATATTATTGAAGGAGGAGAAATACCTTCTTTAGAGGAATTTTATCACTCTTTAAATATTAATCGTGTGAATTACTTACTTAAAGAATTTAAGGGATTGTTAGAAGAGACTTTTCTTTTAGAACCTTATGCACAAATTTTATACGAACCTAACTTAGAACTGATAAAATCTGTTTTTTATTTACCTCCTGAAAATCATCTTTCAGGCATTATAACTTATGTTATTTTTGTATCTAACGAGAATGAAAAAAATGCGTTGGGATACTCTATTGCTGCATGGATCGCCCAATCTTATCCTTTAAGAGTGCTTAATCCGGAGAGAAAGGGCAGATTTATTCTTTATAATCATACGCGAGGAGAAATACATGTTGAAGAACATCGAAATTTAAATGAAATTTTTAAGAGAGACTATGTTACCTCTGCGTTGATATTTCCTGATTTGGAACAATACCCTTTATTTATATTTGTAGGAAGGAATGCAGAGAGACTTTATATGGATTTTCTTTATAAAGAGATACCTACGAGGATAGAAGTAAGTAATAAAGATAATATGAATAAATTCTTTAATCTTCCAAAGATGTTAGAGAATACGTATAATAAAATTGCTCATGATTTCAGAGATGAGAAGCAAAGAGAGAGAGCTCAAAATGTATATGAGATACTCATACGAGGTATTGCTTATTAATACTATAAAGTATTTCAAAATTTTCCTTTATTTTTTTACTTACATCCTCTATAGATGTCTCTAAAAGTTTAGATATTTTTTCAATA
This sequence comes from Nanobdellati archaeon, assembly GCA_015520895.1. Lineage (GTDB taxonomy): Archaea > EX4484-52 > EX4484-52 > EX4484-52 > JAADEF01 > JAADEF01. The sequence continues at coordinate 6,666 of WAPH01000011.1, forward strand.
ACTATTTTAACATTCCAAGGATAATTAATTTCCCCTACAAAAGGAGAAAGATAAGGAGCATCTGTTTCAGTAAGTAACCTTTCAATACCAAAGCGTTTTATAAATTTTTTTACAGATTTTGATCTCATGATGTTTGTGCATACAGCAGCATAAAACTTATATTCATGCAAAAGTTCGGTATATTTATGAGACGAATAGCAGTGAAATGCCACTTTATTATCTTTTTTATTTTCAGCAACAAGTTTTATAGCATCTAATTCAGCATCTCTACTATGTATCACAACACCTAGCCCTAATTTATCTGCAAGTCGAATCTGATCTAAAAATCTTTGTTCTGCTATTTCGTTAATCTTTTCATCTTTAATCCAGTGATAATCTAACCCAATTTCTCCAAGAGCTATGACTTTTGAATGTTTGGCTAATTTTTCGAGAATTTTAAGTTTTTCTTCCCACTCATCGTCACTATATCTAACAGCATCAACAGGATGGTATCCAACAGTAGCAAAAAAATTATTACATTTTTTTGCAATTTCTATTGCTTTTTTGTTCCACTCCTCATTTGCTCCACTAACAACAACATAACTCATTTTTTTACATGTTTGTTTTATAACTTCTTCTTTCATATTATTGTATTTTTCATGTTGTAAATGGCAGTGGTGATCTATTAAATACATATACCTAATTTAGGAGATTAAATATATAAATTTATCTTACTAAGAAATATTTTTTAAGACTGTTAGCGTTAACACATTTCGTTAAAAAATTTAATGTTTTAAAGTTCTTACATACTTGTTCTTGAGAAGAAAAAATTCTTATCTGAGACACATCACCTTTAACTTCTTTATATAAATAAGCATGAACAATTTTGGCAAAGAAAATATCATCGATCTTTTTATTATATTCCTGAGGGGAA
>WAPH01000012.1 GCA_015520895.1 Nanobdellati archaeon
TATGCAGAGAAGGACAGCAGTGACAATGACCACACTGTTGTAACCGTTTGGTATCCAGACACACAAATGTATGCAAGAGTTGCTCTTGGTACCAACCCACAATTTGGTACTGCAACTGCTTCCTCCGCATCCATGAACTTTGCTCCTGTAACCGCAGACATGGCTAAGTTAGACAGCGAGGTAAGCAGTGCTGACAAGAGCAGCAAGAATGTAATCTTGGTTGGAGGTCCTGCAATTAACAGCTTAGTAAGAGAGCTTGCAGATGCAGGTAAAACCTTGACCTTAGACCAATGGAGAACTGATTACGTGAACAAGGCAATCGTACAAGTAATAGAAGATGCATTTGCAAGCGGTAAAGTTGCATTAGTTGTTGCAGGTTATGAAGCACAAGATACAAGAAATGCAGCAGCTGCTTTATTAAACGGCAAAGTTGACTCCTACACTGGAGCTGTAATCTCCGGCGACACTGTAAGCGAGTTAAACCTTGAAGCAACTGCTGCAGAAGAAGGCGAAGAAGAAACCATGGAAGAGTAAACTCGCCCTTCCTTTCTTTTTTAATTTCTTTTTTAATTCTTAATTAGTTAAATTGTAGATCTATAATTAAAGAATATCTGTCTAAGAGCTATTAATTTTTTGGAAATGTGAAATGACATTTTTTTAAATTTAACGTATCTTTATAATTATAAGACTTTTAAGCCCAGGTAGTGTAGTTGGCCCATCATGGAGGACTGTCACTCCTCCGACCCGGGTTCAAATCCCGGCCTGGGCGTAACATAGCCACTCATAGGTGTTTCCGCGTTAGCGAGAAACACCTTATTAGTGAGGTGCGGATCAAACGAGCATCGTTTGCCGGGTTCAAATCCCGGCCTGGGCGTTATAGTATTCTATTACTTTAGCTAAAGATCTTATCGCATCTTCGCTACTCTCATAAGTAGCAACACCATGAGTATGCAATTTATGCTTAAGTTTGTCTACATAATTACTTCCTTGCATTACTGCAATTAATGGCTTCTTTTTTGCATATTCTATTAAAATATCTGTGATACTTTCATTCATGGCAAATGTCTGCGCTAAAACTATTACTACTATTACTCCTATCTCTTTAATGGCTGTAAAATACTCTAATGCTTTTTTATACCTTTCAGGAGGAGCATCTCCTATTAAATCTAAAGGATTATGAGGTGTTGCATGAGCAGGTAAAAATTCTTTTACTTTCTCTTTATCTTTTTGTGTAAACTTATAAAGATCAAGGTTATATTTTTCTGCTTCATCTACTGCTAAAACTCCGTAACCTCCTCCATTTGTTATTATTAGTATGTTCTGAGTGGAAGGCTTCTTTAAATATGAAAAGGCTTTAAGATAGTTTTTAAAATCATTAAAATTTTCTGCAATTATAGCAGTGTTTTGTTTCATTACATCTCTGAATACTTTATAATTAGACGCTAAGCTCCCCGTGTGAGTTGCTACCGCTTTACTTCCTTCTTTCCCTTTACCTCCTTTGATTAATATTACCGGTTTTTGAGATGATTTTATACGTGATGCGAATTCTCTACCTCTTTCTATACCTTCTACATACCCTCCTATGACTTTGGTGTGTTTATCTTTAGCAAAAAAGCTAATAGCATCTATTTCCTTTATATCTACGGCGTTTCCATAACTCACAAATCTAGCTATTCCTATATTTTCTTTAGCGAATTCATCTATTAATCCTTCCCCTAATGCCCCGCTCTGAAAAAATAAAGATATATTGCCTTGAGGAGGTTTTTTCACTTTGCTATTGTCAACAAAAAGTATGTCTAATCCGCTTATGTTATCTAATATGCCTAAGCAATTGGGTCCTACTATTCGTGTACTGTAGTTATAGGTTTTTAATAATTCTTTTAATTCTCTTTCTCTTTCTACTCCTTCACCACCTATTTCTTTATACCCTGCAGTTATTACTACTATACCTTTTACCTTTTTTTCAAAACATTCTTTAATTACTTCATTTGCCACTTTTGCGTTAACCATTATTACTGCTAAATCTATCGTTTCTTCAATGTCCCTTACAGATTTGTAACACTTCATACCTTCTATTTCTTCATACTTAGGATTCACTAAATAAATATTGCCTTTATATTTTTTCAAATTCTGTAATACAACATATGCTGCTTTTTCTTTATTTGGTGTAGCCCCTATTAAAGCAATGGTTTTTGGTTCAAAAAAGAACTCCATAAATATTTTTAAAGATAATATTTATAAATAGTTTTATGAAGTATAAAGAATATTTTAAGGATGAAATATTCGCTTATAATTTTTATCTTTTACTATCTTCTAAGGTAAAAGAAGCGGAATTAAAAGAAAAATTAAAGAAAATGGCTTTAATGGAAAAAAAGCATGCAGAATTTTGGAAAACTTTTCTTTCCCCTTATGAAGTTAAGGAAAGTCTCTCTTTTTTTGAAGAATTAAAATTAAATTTTTATTTGATTCTTTATCATTTGTTCGGTCTTAATGTCGTATCTCATATCATAGAGATTGAAGAAAAAATTGCTATTAAAGAATATTACCAGCTTTATAAAAAAAGAGTTCTTGATGCCCGATCTCAAAACACGCTTAAGAAAATAATAGAAGAAGAACTATTACATGAGAATTTAGGTAAGAATATAAGGGAAAAAGCAGATGTAACAGAGCACATCCGTGATATATTTTTAGGGATGAATGATGCTTTAGTCGAGATCTCTGCAGCACTTGCAGGTTTGATTTCATTGTATGCAAATAACTCTTTTACAATAGGTATTACAGGAACTATTATAGGCATGGCAGGGGCATTATCTATGTCTATAGGGAATTATATTTCAGTTAAAAATCAAAAAGAAGTTAAGGATCAAGATGCATTTGAGAAAAAAGTCTTGAAAGACTTAGGAAAGAAGGTTACAATAGAGGAAATAAAAGAAAATCCTTTAAAAGCAGCATATTATACAGGTATATTTTATGTGCTTGGAACTTTGATTGTAGTATATCCTTATTATTTAGGATTAAATACGTATCATGCTTTTATTGTGAGTTTAAGTAGCGCTTCTTTAGCATGGATCATAGGCGGTGCTATTATAGGTTTAAGTTCTAACATAAGTTTAAAGAAAAAAATAATGGAGATGTTATTTACAGGATGGGGAGCAACTGCATTAACTTATGGTTTAGGATGGTTATTAAATAAAATAGCAGGTGTTGTAGTGTGATAAATATTGATAAGAGTGAGTTAAAAGATCTTTCTGTTGCAACATTAGTAATATCTTTTATATTTTCTTATGGTGATTTTGCATTTCTGCCATTCTGGATAGTTGTTGTATTAACTGGTTTCGTTTTTCACGAGTTGGCTCATAAGTATGTAGCAATACATTATGGACACGAAGCAAGATTTGAAATATCATATGCCGGCTTAGGTTTTGCTTTACTTTTAAAGATTTTAGTAGGTGTTACTTTAATTGTTCCTGGTGCTGTGATTATTTATAAGCATTTCAGATTAACCAGAAGTAAAAAAGAAGTTTCTATGGAAGGTGTTATAGCTACTGCAGGTCCTATTACAAACCTTTTTATTGCAACATTATCTTTAATAATTAATAAATTCTTTTACCCTTTCTATATTTTTAATTTTATTGCTTATTTTAACACATATCTTGCATTGTTCAACTTATTACCTCTTCCTCCTTTAGACGGATTTAAAATTATAAGATGGAGTTATCTTGTTGAAGGGTTAATGATAGTATATAGCGTTATTTTAATGGCAATAATATAAGTTAAGGTTTTAAAGTTAATCTAAAATTTTATTTTTTATGTTAAGAATAATGTTTTTAGGGACGTCCGCTTCTGTACCTACTAAAACACGAAACACACCTTGTTTATATTTTGAGCATGATTACGATGTTAGATTTTTAATGGATGTAGGAGAATGTTGTCAAAAATCTTTAATTACTTATGGTTTAAAATTCATGAGAATAAACCACATATTTATAAGTCATTGGCATGCAGATCATTTTGCTGGTTTAATAGGTCTTATACAAACTATGGGTTTAGAAGGGAGAGATAAACCTTTGCACATCTATGGTCCTCGAAGAAGTAAAGAATTTATGGATAAATTACTTAGATTAGGCTATTACATTCGGAATTATCCAATAGAGGTTCACGAATTAAAGCATGGTGATGTAATTGAGTTTGAACGATTTGTTATAAAAGCTTTTAGAACCTTTCATCGTATACCTTCTTTAGGTTATGTGTTTGAAGAAAAACCTGTTCTTAAAGCTAATATGGAAAAAGCAGCAAAATTTGGATTAAAAACAGGTCCTTTAATAGGCAAACTTAAACGAGGAGAGTCTGTGACTTTTAGAGGACAAGTTATTAATCCTGAAGACATTATAGAGAAAGTGAGAGGATTAAAAGTTGTTTATACTGGTGATACTGCCTACGATGACGAATTAGTTAAAAGCATAGAGGATGCCGATTTGCTTATTGCAGAAGCAACGTTTGAGGATGAAGATAAAGAACCTTATGTTTATCATATGACTGTAAGCGAGGCTGTTGCATTGGCTAAGAACTCTTACTCTAAGAAACTTATTGTAACTCATATTTCTAGAAGGTATGAAGGGGAAGGAAAAGACAAATACGAGAAACGTTTAAAGGAAGGATTTAAAAATAGTGAACTTGCTTACGATGGAATGGAGGTAATACTTAAGAGGTGATAATATGGTAGATTTATGGAGAGATATAGAGTGTTGTGGCGAGAACAAAGAAGTTGTTAAAGCAGTAATAGAGATTAGCAGAGGCAGTTTAAATAAATACGAGGTAGATAAAAAAACCGGCTTAATAAAACTTGATCGCGTGTTACGAGGGCCTTTTCATTATCCTGCAGATTATGGCTTAATTCCTCAAACATATGGGGAGGACAATGATCCTTTAGATATTCTTATCTTTTCAACAGAACCTTTGATACCTGGAAGTCTTGTAAGCGTAAGGATTGTTGGTGTAATGCACATGATTGATAGTGGAGAAAATGACGATAAATTGATAGGTGTGGTTGCTGAAGATTTTAGATGGGATGACGTCAAAACTTTAGATGATTTAGGAAAAAATAGATTAGAAGAGCTAAAATATTTCTTTGAACATTATAAAGATCTGCAGAATAAGAAAGTAGAGGTTAAAGGTTTCAGCGGTAAAGACAAAGCTTTGGAAATACTCGAGGAAAGTATTAAAAGGTTTAGGGAAAAAATGGTTTAAGAATCTGGTAATATGTCGCGTTGATCCATAAGATAAGTCTCTTCTTCAAAAGATTTTATTTCTTTTTCATTCTTTATATTTTCTTGTTTTTCTTTGTTTTCTTCTTTATGTGCGATTCCTTCAGGAGCAACCTTCATATGGTTCACAGGTTGCAATGGAGCTAATAAGTTATAAGTTTGTTGGAGTTCTTCTTTTGCTTGTTCATCTATAGGAAATGCAGCTTCTAAAGAATGACCTTTTTCTCCATAACGAGGAAGTATATGGAAATGAACATGTTTCACAACCTGACCTGCTGATTCTCCATTATTTGACAATATATTAAAGCCAGTAGCATTTAATTTTTCAATAAGTTGTTTGGAAATGCTATGCAGCACCTTCCCTAACCCTTCTTGTATTTGTTCAGGAACTTCGTCATATCTTTCAAAATGCTCTTTAGGTATTATAAGGGTATGACCTTTGCTTCTAGGATTAATGTCGAGAAATCCTATAAATATATCATCTTCATATATTATAGCAGCAGGTATTTCTTTGTTTACGATTTTGCAGAATATGCAGTCAGTCATCTCTTTCACCTTTTGATCATATGAGTAGGAGGGACCGGTACGCCGCGGAATACCGGCCCCAATCGCCCCAGCCAATGAAAGAGGCGACCATGATAACTTTTATTAATATTTTCAATTTTAAAATATTTGTTTATCTAATTCTTTTGCTATTCTTTTTATCCTTTCTAACATACGATGTATTTCTAATTCCATCTCTTCAATTGTTTGCTCAAGATTTCTTCCTTTTAAATAATAACCTTCTTTTGTTTTTTCTAATATGCCCGAACCAAACATTTTTTCAAGGTGGTGGTGAGCAGTACTTTTAGAGATATGAATTTCGTCAACTAAGTCTTCTATTCTTAAAGGAATTGAGCGTTTTGTTTTTTCAAGTAAAAGATCCATTATTTTTAATGCGGTTTTATCTAAATCTCTTTTTGTGCTTATACCTAAGGATACTATTAACCACTCTAATAACTCTTTTTTATCTTGGGATGAAGGAAGCCTTCTTTCTAGTATAATAATTCGTTTTGATTTTACCATATCTTATATAATTGTTCTAATGAATTTAAAAATTTTCGAAACGATTTCTAATTGTTTTATTATTCTAAATCTTTTCGAACAAACCGAAAACTTTTTAAATAACTGTTTTTTAATTTATATTTAGAAGAGAAATGAGGTGATGAATATGGTATGGAGGAGAAGAAGAGGTTTTTTTGATGAGTTTTTTGAGGAAATGGAAAGAATGCTTGAAGACATGTTAGGTAGAGAAAGGGACTTCTTTGGTTTGGGATACGTGCCTGGAAAGGGTAGAAGATACGGAGATGTAAGAGAAGAGTTTAGAGAATATAGGGAAGCTTTAACAGATGTATGGGAAAGTGATGACGAAGTAGTTGTTACTATGGAGTTGCCTGGAGTAAAAAAGGAGGATATTAAAATAAATGTAACTCCTCGAACTTTGGAGGTTAAAGCTGAACAAAAAGAGGAGAGTAAAGAAGAAACTGAAGGGGGCGTTAGAATTGAAAGAGCCTATAAAGGATTTTATAAGATAGTAGATTTACCAACCGAAGTTAAAACAGATGAAGTTAAAGCAACTTATAACAATGGTGTTTTAGAAGTTAGATTGCCAAAAGCACATAAGGAAAAGAAGAAGGAAATAAAGGTAGAATAAAGGTGGAATATATTTATTTTCTTTTATTTATCTTTTATTTATTTAATTTATTTATTTAATTAAATAAGGTGTTAGTTTATGAACAAAAAAGGGCAATCAGGTATTATTTTAGCGTTGGTTCTATTATCTATAGGTTTAGGCATTTATTTGCTTTACTTGAAATCATCTCATTATGAAGTCGAACAAAACCTAAAAGAAAAAGAGTATGTACAGGATTATGGTAGTAGTATGCTTACTTCTTTATTAAGGAGCAGTACAGGTAATCCATTAGCAGGTTGTGAGAAAGTTAAGGATGTGATTGCAAAACTTTATTATGTTCCTCAAGGCGGTAAATGTTGTGGTATTAGTACTTTAACTTGTGAGGAGTATGTTTATTCTATAGTATCTAAAAAGATAGATGCAATTATAGGCAATGCCAAGAAAAATTATGTTTATTATTTTGAGTTTGGAAAAAAGTCTTCACCTAATCCTGTGATACTAGCTTATCCTTTAGAGAATGAAAATATAAAAAATTGTAAATGCGAGAAAATAGTTATTGAGCAAAAACTTATAAGTTCGGAAAAAGAAACTTTGTCTTATCCTTATGCTAAATTATATATAGCCGAAAAAGATGCTTATAATAAAGCATAAGAATTTATTTATTTTTATATTCCTTAATATACATTATGAAATATGAAAAAGTTATTAATGAGATCAAAGAATTAAAAATTCAAGGTTCAAGAAATGTTGCGTTACATGCTTTGAGTATTCTTCAGGATCTTGCTAAAAGGAGGGGATTTGGAAAAGAATGGGAAGATATGGCTAATTTCTTACAACAACTTAGACCTACACAAGTATTAACTTATAATATTGTAGAATATGTGAAGGAAAACCGCAATTTTAATGCTTTCAATGAAGTAAAAAAATTTTTAGAGAAATCTTACTCTCGAATTATAGAAAACGGTTTTAAGATATTGGAAGGTAATGAAGTGATTATGACTCATTGTCATAGTAGTGAGGAACTCAATTTACTTAAATTTGCTAAAAAAATGGGTTATGATTTTGAGGTTTATGTTACAGAAACTCGCCCTAAATTACAAGGATTAAAATCTGCAAAAGAATTAGCAAATGAAGGAATTGCTGTTAAGTATATTGTAGATAATGCCGCTGGCTATTATATGAAAGATGTAGATGTAGTAATGTTTGGTATAGATGCAATAAGAAAAGAAGGTGTATGGAATAAGATCGGTACTTATCTTATCAGCATTGCAGCGAAGTATGAGAAAAAAGAAGTATGGTTTATAGGTGATGTTCTTAAAGTAGATAAACGAGAAAAGCCTCATCAAGAAATGAGGAGTCCACGAGAGATAATAGGAATTCATAGATTACCTAAGGATGTAGATATTCTTAATCCTGCTTTTGATTATACTCCATGGGAATTAATAGATGGTGTTGTTACAGGTATAGGTATCTTTAATCGATGGGAGGATTTTGAAGTTCTTAACTTAAAAGATATTATTAAAAATTATTAGGCTTGAGAGTTTTCTAAACCCTTTTAAAATTAAGCAATATTATGCTTTTTATGGAACTTTTAAGTTTTGCAAAAAAAGCAGGTTTTGTAACTATTAGTGGAGAAATTTATGGAGGATTAAAGGGTTTTTGGGATTATTTACCAAGAGGTGTAGCATTAAAAAATGCTTTAAAATCCGCTTGGTGGGATTTTTTTGTGAGAGAACGCGAAGATATGTATGGAATGGACGGAGCTGTTATTACTCATCCTAAAGTATGGGTTGCTTCAGGTCATGTTGAGAATTTTACAGATCCTATTGTTATTTGTAAGAGATGTCATAAGCAATTTAGAGCAGATCATTTGTTGGAAGAGGTTAAAGGCATAAAAACAGAAAACTTGACGATGGAAGACATAGAAAGACTCTTGAAGGATGTAAGATGTCCAGCATGTAAAAAAGGGGAATTAGAAGCACCTCAACGTTTTAATTTGATGTTTAGAACTTTTGTTGGCCCCAAAGAAGAGAAGGAAGCTGAGGCTTTTTTAAGGCCAGAGACTGCCCAAAATATTTTTGTTAACTTTAAGTTAATTGCAGAGATTATGCGTGCAAAATTGCCTTTTGGTATGGCACAAATAGGCAAGGCTTTCAGAAATGAAATATCTCCACGTAACTTTCTATTTAGGAGTAGAGAGTTTGAACAGGCTGAAATAGAATATTTTATTCATCCTGATCAAAAAAATAAATGTCCTTATGTTAAAGAAATAGATTGGGAAGGAAAAGTGGCAGTATATACTGCAGAAGCTCAAATCAACATGCAGGAACCTGAGATAATGAGCTGGAAGGAACTAAGCAAAATTGTTAAGGACGAGTGGCATCTTTATTGGCTTTATAAAGCATATTCTTTCTTTTTATATGTTGGTTTAGAAAGTAAAAATTTAAGATTAAGACAACATGTTCCTGAAGAACTTAGTCATTATTCTGAGGACACTTGGGATATAGAATTCAATTATTCCTTTGGTTGGAGGGAGCTCATGGGCGTTGCTAATAGAGGAAGTTATGATTTAGAACAGCATATGAAGTATAGCGGTAAAGATTTAAGGTTATTTGATGATAATTTAAAACAAAAAATAATGCCTTATGTTATTGAACCTTCTTTTGGTTTGGATAGATTGGTTATGGCTATATTAGAACAAGGTTATAGCTTAAGAGACAATAAAATAGTGCTTAAACTTAAACCTTTTTTAGCTCCTGTTAAAATAGCGGTATTTCCTTTGGTTAAAAAAGACGGACTAGATAAAAAAGCTTTTGATATTTATAAACACCTCAAAAAAAGGTTTAAAGATGTGTTTTATGATGATAAAGGAAGCATTGGTAAAAGATATGCAAGAATGGATGAGATAGGTACTCCTTATTGTATAACCGTAGATTACGAATCTATGGAAGGCCAAGGGGTAACTATAAGATGGAGAGACACTGCGGAGCAAATAAGGGTTAAAGAAGAACGTCTTTTAGATATTTTGGGCAGTCTTATTAATGAGGAGAAATCATGGGAAAATATAGTCAAAGTTACAGGATCTTAAGCGTAGAAGATATAAAAAAAGCTTTTTATAAGGAGATGGAAGAAAACGGGTATTTCGTTCTTTACGGTTTGGCAGGTTATATACCTTTTAAGAGAGTGAATGTTTTAGGGTTTGTGACTAATACTTATATTGCTCCAGACGAAAAATACGGATTTTTTGTGATCGATGATGGAAGTGATGAGATAATTGTAAAGGTATTTAAGGATATTAATTTTATAAAAGATCTTAAAAAAGGAGACTTAGTCATGGTTTTTGGGAGAGTTAGTAAATACAATGATGAACCCCAGATTATTATGGATAAGATGACCAAGATAAGCGATTTTAATAGAATTATCTCCAGATTATTAGAGATTAGTAAAGTTAAAGATACTTTTAATCGTATTTCTCAAGAGATTAAAGAGATGGAAGGACAAGAAAAGGATGCAATTGTTGCAAATCTCTACGAGAAATATAATTTAAGCGTGAATGAATTGGCAATGTTGGTGTATGGAGATGAAGAAATGCCCGTAGAAATACAGGAAGATCAAGGAAAAAAAGAAGAAGGTATTGATTTGAAAGAGATAAAAGCAGAAATTGTACAGGTGTTGCGGGAGAAAGACACAGGAGAAGGAGTGAGTTATGAAGAAGTAATAAGTTCTTTGTCATATCCTCAACAACTTGTAGAAGATGCTATTGTTGAATTATTGACTGAAGGAAGTTGTTATGAACCGCGACCTGGTTTATTAAAGATTTTAGAATAAGTAACCTTTAGATTTTGTCATATCATAAATAAAATAACTTATAGCTCGTAAATAAATATATATAATTTCTTTAACATATATTAATAATTATGGAAGATATTGCTATTAAAATAGGAGGTCCTGCAGGAAGCGGTGTAATGAGTTTGGGAAAGATGATAGGTAAACTTTTTCAGATGTATGGATGGTATGTTGTTATTTATGATGAACACCCTTCTTTAATTACAGGAGGACATAATATCTCTTATGTAAGGGCATCTAAACAAAAGATTTATGCTCATCGCACTTATGCTCATATTTTGGTTGCTTTAGACAAACCAACAATTGATATACATAAAAACGAATTGAAAAAACCTGCTTTAGTGGTTGCGGATGAAGGAATTGCTGCCTCTTTAGATAACTCTGATATATTATCATTGCCTCTTTCTCGTATAGCCAACGAATTGGGGAGTTTAAGATACTACAACACTGCTGCTTTTGGAGCTATGGCTAAAATATTAGGAGCACGTAAAGAAGATGTTACTTCTGTTATAAAGAAATTATTTGGTAAGAAAGGAGATGAGGTAGTGCAGAATAATGAGGCGGCTGCATTAAAATCTTATGAGTCAATTGAACATTCTTATTTTAAGTTAGAAAAAAAGGCTAATAAATTTATGCTTATAGGGGGTAACGATGCCGTAGCATTGGGAGCAATAAAGGCAGGTGTAAAATATCTTGGACAATATCCTATGACTCCTGCTTCTAGTATTCTTAGTACTATAGCCAAACATGAGAAATCAAAAAAGATAGTGGTTAAGCAAACAGAGGATGAATTAGCCGCTATTAATAGCATCATAGGAGCTGCTTTTACAGGAGCAAGGGCTATGACTGCAACATCTGGAGGCGGTTTTTCTTTGATGGCGGAAGCTTTAGGTATGGCGGGAATGGCCGAGGTTCCTATAGTGATTATAGAGTCTCAAAGAGGCTCTCCTAGTACTGGTATGCCTACCCATACAGAGCAAGGAGATTTAAGGTTCGTTATGCATGCTTCTCAAGGAGAATTTCCTCGTGTTGTAATGGCTCCAGGAGATGTAGAAGAAGCTTATTATATGGTATTTGAAGCTTTCAATATTGCTGAACTAGTCCAATCACCTGTAATAGTTCTTATGGATAAATATTTGTCTTCCACTATTCAAACAACTCCTATTTTTAAAACAGATTTAAAAGTAGATAGAGGAAAATTATTAAAGGACGATCAAGCACAAAATATTAAGGGTTATAAAAGATACGAGGTTACAGAGGATGGTATTTCTTTAAGAGCGCTGCCTTCTCAACCTAATTGCATGCATGTGGCAAGTAGTTATGAGCATGATGAAACAGGTTTTACTACTGAAGATTCTGAAGAAAGAATAAGACAGATGAAAAAGCGTATGAAAAAGTTAGCTGTTATACCTAAGCATATATATGCTCCTAGAGTTTATGGCAGTGACGATGCCAATATTCAACTTATTTGTTGGGGTTCTACAAAAATGCCTTGTTTAGAGGCCTTAAAAATTTTAAAAGAAGAGGATGTAAAAGCCAAGGTTATACATTATCCTTATATTGTTCCGTTTCCTTATGACGAAACTATTGAGATTTTAACTAAGCCGAATGTTCGCAATATTGTTATAGAGCAAAACTATTTAGCTCAATTTCGTGGTGTTATAAGAGAGCAAACAGGCATATATATAGATGAAACATTATTGAAATATGATGGAAGAGAAATTACACCCGAGGAAATTGTAGATTATGTATTAAAAGGTGATTGAATGGTTAAAATGGAAGATTTAGATCCTCATCATTGGATTCAATGGTGTCCTGGATGTGGTAATTTTGGCATAGTTACTGCTATGAGAAAAGCCATTGCGGAGTTGGAGTTAGATCCTAAAGATGTTGTTGTTGTCTCAGGCATAGGATGTTCAGGAAAAACACCTCATTATATAAAAACTTATGGTTTTGAGGCAATTCATGGTAGGGCTGTTGCTGTTGCTATGGGGATAAAATTATCCAACCCACAGCTTCATGTTATAGTTAATACAGGTGACGGGGACAATTACGGGATTGGCTTAAATCATTGGATACAAAACATGCGAAGAAATTTAGATATATTACATATTGCTCATAACAATCATATTTATGCTTTAACTAAAGGTCAAGCAGCACCTACAACACCTTTTATGGAAAAAACATCTTCTACACCTCACGGAAATCCTGAAAAACCTTTAAATCCTTTATTATTAGCTTTATCTGCAGGAGCTACTTTTGTTGCTCGTGGATATGCAGGAGATTTACAACATTTGACAGAATTAGTGAAGGAAGGGCTTATGCATAGAGGTTATGCTTTTATTGATGTTTTACAACCTTGTGTAAGCATGTATCCAAAGATGAGTTATGATTATTATAAAGAACATACTTATTATCTTAAGGATCATGATCCTTCAAACAAAGAAAAGGCAATAGAATTAGCGATGGAAGAAGGTGATAAGTTACCACTAGGTGTGTTTTATAAAGCCCAAACATATTCTATCCATGATTTTTATGAGGATATACACCAAGATTTGCCTGCTTCTAAGCATGACATATACGATATAGATATTAGCGATATTATAGAAGAGTACCTTTAATACCAAAACATTTTAAAACTTTACTTTCTTTATTTATGTAGTGTAACATATAAAGGTGGAATTATGAAAAGATCAAAAGGTCCACGAAGAGCAACTCGTTATAAATTCAAATCAAGTAGGAAATTAAAGATTACAGATATTTTACAAGAATTTAATATAGGAGAAAAAGTAGCTATTGTCATAAATCCTTCTTATCATAATGGTATGCCTTTTAGGAGATTTCATGGTAAAGTAGGAGAAGTTATTGGTAAAAGAGGCAGGACCTATCTTGTTAAATTTAAGGATGGAGAAAAAGAGAAAGTGCAGATAATCGCACCAGCTCATTTGAAACCTATGAGTTAAAAGGGTGAGTTCTATGAGAATTCTTGAAGAAAAAGAAATTAGTGCTTACGAGACTAGAGAATATATTAAAGATTTGAATGATGAAGAGATTAGTTTTGAACAAAAAATAACCAAAGATTTTCTCAATAAATATTACAATTTTGACGAAAAAACCTTTAGAGAGGTTAAAGAGTCCTTAGAAAAAATGGAATTAAAGCCTCATCAAGTTGCAATGATTCTTAATGTATTACCTGATGACGAAGATCAAGTAAAGGCTATCTTTGCCAAAGAGCGTAATTCTCCAAGTGAAGAACAAATAAAGCAAATTATAGAGCTATGCGTAAAGTTAAAATCCTAATCATCCGAGCCCAGGTGATTATATGAAAAAAGACGATTATGCAATAATATTGGATTTTCTACCTAAAGGTTATGCAGGTAGTAGGAGATTAGAACCTATAGCTCAAGCCGTAACTACTGAGCAATTTACTCTTTTAGAGTTAAGGCCTAAGCCAGGAGTAACCTTAAAGATGGGGGAAAAAGTATTTATTGGTAAAGAAGGGAGGGATAAAATAGATAGAGTGATAGGGAGAATAAATTATAGGAAACTTACTGCAACTGCTCAAACAGAGTTACCTAAAGTTATTGAGAAAATAGTTGAGGAGGAGGAACAAAGATTTGTAGATTTCTATAACAAAGCAGAAAGCATCACTATTAGAGAACATCAATTAGATCTTTTACCAGGATTGGGTAAGAAATCTTTATGGGAATTTTTAGAGGAGAGAAAGAAGAAACCATTTGAAAGTTATGCTGATATTAAAGCGAGAGTGCCTTCTTTTCCAGATCCAAAAAAATTAATAGTAAAGAGAATACTCCAAGAATTACAAGAACCTCAAAAACGTTATTTGTTTGTAAGGCATTTTACGCCTAAATCCCGCCATTATGGATTTAGGAAGTTCGGTAGGAGGTAAAGATATGATTCCTTTAAAATTTTTGAAGGAAAATGTCGAGAAATATATAAAAGATTTGGAAAAAAGAAATGAAAAGGATTTGGTCCCTAAAGTTAAAGAAGTGTTGGAACTTGATTCTCAAAGGAAGGAATTGCAAAAAAAATTGGATGAGTTAAGGCATTTAAGAAACAAGGCAGCACAGGATATTTCTCGTTTAAAGAAAGAAGGAAAGGATGCGAAAAATAAAATAGAGGAAATGAAGAGAATAAGTAAAGAGATAGAGGAGAAAGAAGAAAATCTTAAGAAAATAGAGTTAAAGATTAGAGACGTGCTGCTTATTTTACCTAATATGACTCACGAATCAGTACCTTATGGAAAGGATGAAGAAGACAATGTGGTTATAAAAGAAGTGGGCGAAAGGAAGGATTTTTCATTTAAACCTAAAGATCATATAGATTTGTTTGAATTAAATAATTGGTTTGATTTAGAGAGAGCAGCAAAGGTTTCAGGATCTCGCTTTTATTATTTGAAAGGAGATGTTGTGAAGTTAGAAATGGCTCTTATTCAATATGCTTTAGATTTTTTAGAGAAGAAAGGTTTTAAGATTTTTACAGTACCTATGATCGTTAATGATATTGCATTATATGGAACAGGTTTTCTTCCTCGTGGTCGTGAAGATCTCTATAAGATAGAAGGAGAAGAAAAATATTTAATAGGGACTGCAGAAGTAAGTTTAGGAGCTATGCATATGAATGAGGTGTTGTTAGAAAAAAAATTACCTTTAAGATATGCAGGTATTAGTTCTTGCTTTAGAACAGAAGCAGGAAGTCATGGAAGAGACACTAAAGGTATCTTTAGAGTACATCAATTTGAGAAAGTAGAGATGTTTATTTTTTCTCATCCTGAAAAATCCTGGGAAGAACATGAGTTTTTGTTAGGCACAGCAGAAGAGTTTTACCAGAGTTTAGGTATACCTTATAGAGTGGTTAATATAAGTTCAGGGGATTTAGGATGGGTGGCAGCTAAAAAATATGATATAGAGGCATGGCTTCCCGGACAAGGAAAATATAGGGAGGTTGTCAGTTGTTCTAATTGTACTTTTTACCAATCTACACGTCTTAATGTTAAATATAGAGAGAAGGAAGGATCAAAACCTAAAGATTATGTGCACACTTTGAACAGCACGTTAACTGCAGTACAAAGGACTATGATTGCTATAGTAGAGAATAATCAGCAAAAAGATGGTAGTGTTGTTATTCCTAAGGTTCTGAGATCTTACATGGGAGGGAAAGAGGCAATAGGAGGGAAGTAATGAAAATTACCGTTAGCGGTTTTGCAGGCACAGGAAAAACAACTTTAGCCAGTTTTTTAGCTTCTTATTACGGGTATGAATATTATCCTGTAAGTAGAATTTTTAGAGAAGAAGCAAGGAAAAGAGGTTTAAGTGTAGAGGAATTTAGTAAATCTAAAGAAAGAAGCGATATAGATAGGGTTTTAGATGAAAAAACAAAAAAAATATGCAAAAATTACGATAATATCGTATTAGAGGGAAGGTTAGTTGCTTGGTTATGTAAGGAAGCAGAAGTAAGAATATGGTTACATGCTCCTTTATCTGTTAGAGCCAGAAGATTAAGTAAAAGAGATGGCATAACTTACAAAGAAGCATTTAAGCGATTGAAAGAAAGAGACGAAGCTGACAGAAAACAATATCTTAGGCTTTATGGTATAGATATTACAGATCTTAGCGTTTATAACCTTATAATTGATACGGAAAAGCATAATATAGAGAGTATGAAAGCAGTGGCATTAGACTTTATAAAAGAAAAAAGAGATCAAATTAACCGTTAACTATAAATAATTTCTCTGCCTTAATTTCTCTATGGCAGAGAAATTATTCTTTATAACAAAAGAAATTAAAAACAAACCAAATCTTAAAAAAGCTATCTCAGCAACAATAGGATCAGTTCTATTAGTTGTATTCACAATAGCCATAGCATCCTTAGCATACATATGGCTAAAAGACTACACCCTTAACATGAGCAAACAAGCATCTCAAA
>WAPH01000013.1 GCA_015520895.1 Nanobdellati archaeon
AAGTTATTAAAAGAAAAAAAGAAAAGGCAAAAGTTAAGGCCAAACTTATTGAGGAAGAAGGTAATTATTATTTGCAGGATAAACATACTAAATTAAAAGTCAAGGTAAAGCAATCTTTTCTTTCACAACTCAATAAAGTAAGGGTGTTTTCTTTACTTAAAGTAAAAGACGGTTATGAGGTTATAGGTTTTTCTAAAGTATTGGCTCTTCCTAAACAGAAGAAAGAGGTTAGATTTTTAGTTGAAACAGAGGCATATAAAGAAATGAAAGAATCATTTGAACGTGCTTTAATTAAGATACATAATGTGGCATCAAAGAAAGGCATAATAATTATGAGATATAATAATGATGCTGACGGGATTGCCGGAGCTTACGCTCTTAAAGAGGCTATTCTGAAAGAATATGACGTTGAACCTTTAATGTTGCCAAATAGGTCGCCTTTTTATTCTTATAGAGATGCCATAAAGGATGTGAATTTAATAAGAAAGCTCAATAAATCTAAAAAACCTGTTATCTTTATTCTCTTAGATATGGGTTCTTCAGGAGAATTAATAAGTTATTTCAAGTTAATAGAGGAGAATGTATGGATATTAGTAATAGATCATCATCCGTTAACTATAGAAATACCTTCCAGCGTTCTTTTACTTAATCCATCGGTATATAATAAGGAAGAAATAACCGCAGGAGCGGTAGCATCTGAGTTGAGCTATATGCTTGCAGGTTTAAGAGTCACTTCTGGTTTGTTAGCAGCAATATCTTTTTATGGAGATAAGATTTATAATGATGTGTTAGATGCCTATTTAGAAAAAATAAAAGATAAGTATACAGATGATGAAGTTAAAAAAATAAGTAAAGTAGTTGATGTTGAAGCATTTTTAGGTTCTAACCACTTAGCACCTTTATTGTACAAAAGAGATATTACTCTTAAGAAATATGAAGAGATAAAGAAAAAGGAAGAAAGCTTCTTAAAACGTTTTGAAAAGTTAAAGGAAGTGCATGAAAAAGCCGATATAAAGATTTACATGATAGATTTGGAAAATATCTTGTTCATTAATGATTGGCCAAGTGCAGGTAAAGCAACAGGAATTATCAACGAGTATTTAAGCGATAAAGGAGAAAATAATTATGTAGTAGTAGGATTAACCAACAATTCTGCAATATTTAGAATAAATACACCTCATATTAATTTACAAGATATTTTGAAAAATATCATTTTGAAATTTGAAGGATATGCTATAGAAGGCGGAGGTCATGAAAAAGCAGGGAGTATTAAATTTCCTTTTTCTCTCAAAGATATTATGAAAAAGGAAATTATAGAAATATTAGATTAATAGCATTTCTCAAGCCCACTACAAATCCTAATATTGCTATAAAAAATAATACTAACGGATAGAGATCTTCTTCTTTATAATATTTTTCTAGGATAAAAAGTATAAGAAATGCTAAGGTTATTTTTATAATTAAGAATCCCCATGCTCCTGAGCCATAGAATGTTAGATTCTTTTTTTCTAAAAAATTTATGATGGCTCTTCCAACCACATGCTCTTCATAATAACCTCGAAAAGTTATACCCAGAAATGTAGAAAGAGCATCAAGCATTTGCATAGAAAAACTCAGACTAACTCTTCTTTCTTTAAAAAACGTTTGAGCAAATTTATAAGCAATTATTACACCGCTTATTAATGTAACTCCTAATCCTAAATGAAAAACTTTGAAGGCAAATGTTAAAGGTATTATGGCTATGAAGGATAAAATTAATGGTAGGTATATCCAATATTTTTTATTTGAAGCAAAGAGATATACAAGTAAGCTGATACTGAATAATTCCAAATATATGAACGGAGTAATTAAGAATAGTTTTGTTGGCATATTGATATTATAAGCGTCAGCATATGTTCTCAATATTACTCCTAATAACGCCCAAGCAAATCCTCCTTTCCATAGAATAGACTCCGTGCTTATTTTCCTCTTTTTTAGAAAATAAATAAAAACCCAAAGGATTATAAAGCCTATGATTACATTTATTATAGTGGTGGTTAAAGTATAATATCCTTTATTGTAAAGGTTAAAGATACTATTTATAAAATCACCTCCTTAAACTGAAACTTAAGAATTTGTTTTTTATTGCATATTTCCTCATAAATTCTGAAGGGTCTACTTTTTCTATTTTCTTTTCTACTGATTCTATGAACTTTATTAATTCTTCTACTGCATTTTTATCTTCTATGCTTACTAAGGATTCTATGTTTTTCCACAACCCTGATTGTGTAAGATTTGCAGAAGTTATGTATGCATGATTGTCTATAACATAAATTTTAGAATGTAGGAAATAGTTATTTCCTTTTTTTCGTTGAATAATTAATGAAAAAGGATAAATTACATTAAATGATTCTCTCATACTTGCATAGAATAGAATAGAAGCTATAAATAATATGAAAGAAATGGCTAACATCATATACGAATGAGATATAAAGAATAATCGAAGAGTGTAGAATGCAGTAATAAAACTAAATATGGTAAAAAAAAGCGTAATAATAAATTCGTTGAGATTTATTTTCTTTTTAGCAATGTTTTTTAAGGCTCTGTAATTAGATTCATCTTCTACCAATATTATTTTAACATTATCTTCTCCTAATTCTTTACTTTTTTTTGCTAAAAGTTCAGCTATTTCTTTAGAGATCCAAGGCGTTACGGCGTAAATTCTTTGTTTGGCATTTGCAAAGCTATGCTCTATGTCTTTTCCCACACCTTTCCATAAAATTATTTTAGTTAATACATTTTTCATTTCCATAAAATATTAATACATCTATGATAAATATATAAAGATATGGATTGCTGGATAGAAAGAAAACAAACGGCTAAAAAAGGAGATAATGGGAAAATATTGATTATAGGGGGGAGCGAAGATTATCCTTTCGCAGGTGTTCATGCAGCTTTAGCCGCATATGCTGCAGGTGCTGATGTAGTAACTCTTATTTCACATCCTTATGCTCATATTGTTGGGGGTATAAACCCTGCAATAATTTTTAATACAAAAATCAAGAACTCTTATTTATCCAAACATGATACTCTAATAATAGGTATGGGTTTACCTCATAAATATAAAAAAATAATTAAGGTATTGAAGAGATTTGAAGGAAATGTAGTTATAGATGCTACTGCTATTTATGCTGTTGCTCATTATAACTTTGTTTTTGAAAAACCTGCTATTCTTACTCCTCATGAAGGCGAGTTTCGTAATGCTTTTAATTTACTTCCTTCTTTTGATGCTGTTTCTCGTATCTCAAAAAAACACAATGCTGTGATTCTTTTAAAGGGCTATATTGATCGTATAATTTATAAAAATTCTGTAAAGGAAGTAGAAGGAGGAAGTGCCGAAATGGCTAAAGCAGGCACAGGGGATGCCTTAGCAGGAGTTGTAGGAACTTATTTTAGTAGATTTAAAGATGCTTACCGAGCTGCTTACTGTGCTTCTTTATTTTTTAAAAAATCAGGTGAATTGGCCGCTCAAAAGAAAAAAGAGTCTTTAAAACCTTTAGATATTATTGAGATGTTTAATAGATGTCTTCGATAATCTCTTCTTCTTTATTATTTTTAGGTATGGACATGTACAATACTATAGCAACACCTATTACTACAAGAATTGCAATTATTATGCCTATTATTAAAGCAGTACTTCTTCTTTCTTGAGTGTTATTTTCAGATTCTTCAATATTAGGCATAAGTTGTTTATATAGATCATAGGTTCTAATTGTATTTTCATAAAATGATTTTACAGCATCATCTCTTAA
>WAPH01000014.1 GCA_015520895.1 Nanobdellati archaeon
GGCTCCATATATGGTTACCTAACGCAATGGAAGGTCCTACTCCAGTTTCTGCATTAATCCACGCTGCTACAATGGTTGCTGCTGGTGTATATATGGTAGCTAGATTAATGCCTATCTTTGCAGCTTCAGATTTAGCTTTAGATGTTGTTCTATTTGTAGGAGTAGCTTCAGCATTTATTGCTGCTACAATGGGACTTGTTCAGAACGATATTAAGAGAATAATTGCTTACTCTACAATGTCTCAGCTTGGATATATGTTCGCTGCAGAAGGATTAGGATTGTTTAAAGCAGGAATGTTCCATCTAACATCTCACGCTGTATTTAAAGCATTACTATTCCTCGCTGCAGGTTCTGTGCTTATAGGAATTCACCATATTCTTAATGTTCAAAAAATGGGGCAACTTAGAAAATATATGCCAATCACTGCTGCTACATTCTTAATAGGTGCTTTAGCTTTATCTGGAATACCTCCATTTGCAGGATTTTTCTCAAAAGATCCAATTATTGAAGGTGCATGGGAGATCAATAAACTTGCTTGGTTTTTCCTATGGGCAGGAGCAGCTTTAACAGCATTTTATATCTTTAGATTATATTTCTTAGCATTTGAAGACGGAGATAGACTAGATCCTCATGTGAAAAAACATGTGAAAGAGTCTCCTGCAACAATGACTATTCCATTAATTGTATTAGCAACAGGGGCTATATTCTTAGGTTTCTTTAAAGATTTCTTTGCAAACTTCTTAAGACCTTCTCTAGATCCTAATGCTATGCCTTTCTTAGAAGAGAAAGTAAAAGTGATAGTAGAAGAAGGTTTATCAAGAGCTCATCATGCTCATATAGCAGAAGATCCTTGGCATTTCTTATGGCATTCACTAACATCTCCTCTTGGATTATTAGCTTTATTTACAGCTTTAATAGGTATATATATCGCTTATTTAATGTATCAAAAGAGAACAATCGATCCGAAACAAGTTGCAAGAGATTTCAAACCTATGTATCTACTGTTCTATAACAGATGGTATTTCGACTTTATTTACTATGCAATCTTTGTCTATGGTTACCATAAATTTTCTAAAATACTCTGGTTTATTGGAGATAAAACAATTATTGATGGTATTGTGGATGGATCTGCGAAAACATCACTTGCTTCTGGTGGAATATTAAGACTTTTACAAACAGGAAGAATAAGTGCTTATCTACTTCAGATGGCTATAGGTATTTTAATCTTCCTTGGTATATTCTTACTTTTTGTGTAGGGGGCTGAAGAATGACTGTAGAATTTGTTAATGCTGGGATACCTTGGATAACTATTTCAATCTTGCTTCCGTTAATTGCAGCAGGAGTTTTATTCTTTACCACAGAAAAACTAGCTAAACCTATTAGTATTGTAGTTTCTCTAATTGTTTTCTTAATATCCACATATATGTTGTTTGCGTATGATTACTCTTCTTATGCTATCCAATTTTATGAAAAGTATACTTGGATACCTCAAATAGGAGTTAGCTATGAGGTAGGAGTTGATGCTCTTAGTTTAACTATGGTTTGGCTAACAGCCCTTGCATTTCTAGTTTCATTTATATGGAGCACAAATATTAAAAAGAGAGTTAGAGAATACTTCGTAGCTTTCCTTGTATTAGAAGCTGCATGTATAGGTGTTTTTGTTGCTTGGGATTTAGTTTGGTTCTATATATTCTGGGAAGCAATGCTAATACCAATGTTTCTTATTATTGGTATTTGGGGTTATGCTGAAAGAATTTATGCAGCTACTAAGTTCTTTATATATACATTTTTTGGTTCTCTTTTCTTACTAATTGGCGTCATTGGAATGTATGTTTATCAATATTTTGACAAAGGAATTCTCTCTACTAGCTATTTTGATCTAGTTAATTTACATCTTCCATTTAACCTTCAAGTAATATTCTTCCTACTTTTAGCTCTTGGTTTTGCTATCAAGGTTCCAATGTGGCCATTTCATACATGGTTACCTGCTGCTCACGTTCAGGCCCCAACAGCTGGTTCTGTAATACTTGCGGCTGTTCTACTTAAAATGGGGACATACGGCTTTGTTAGATTTTCACTTCCTTGGTTCCCTGAAGCTTCAAAATACTTTATCCCTGTTATGTTTGCACTAGGAGTAATAGCTATTATTTACACAGCTATGATGGCTATTTCACAAACACATATTAAAAGAATTATTGCTTACTCTTCTGTATCACATATGGGATTTGTGACAATTGGTACGTTTGCATTAAATATGGAAGGATTAAATGGTGCTATTATCACAATGATTTCTCACGGATTTACCTCCGCTGCTTTATTCCTTGCAGCAGGATGGATTTATGAAAGAACCCATTCTTATGAACTTAAAGACTTAGGTGGTATGGCTAAATTTGTACCTTTATTTGCAACGTTATTCATGATTTCTGCTATGGCTTCTGCAGGATTACCTGGATTATCTGGTTTTGTAGGGGAATTTTTATCTTTACTTGGAACATTTAAAGTAAGCATATTAACAGCTGTATTAGCAGGATTAAGTTTGATTGTTGGGGCAGGATATACTTTATACCTTTATCATAAGTCTATGTTTAAAGAGAGCTTACTACCTCCTGAGAAAATAGCTCAGTGGGAAAAATTAAAAGATATGAATGCTGCAGAATTCTTATCATTTATTCCACTTATAATTATGATGTTTGTTATTGGTTTATATCCTACTTGGTGGGTAAATCTTATAAAAACAACATCTGCAGCTATTCTCTCAAAGATAATAGGAGGCTAAGGGATGTCAATACTAGAGCAGTTAGTATCAGGACTTACTTTACCAAACTTGTTTGCGTTACTACCTGAGCTTATAGTTTTGATAACGGCACTTATAGTTTTTGCTGTTGAGCTATTTTCTAAATCTAGATACTTAATCTCTGTTATAACAACAGTAGGATTAATTCTTGCCTTCTTAAGTACTTTTATTATTAAAGAAGGTGATATAACCTTTTATGGACTTTATGTTATAGATACTTACTCTTTACTATTCAAGGCGTTCCTTATCCTTGGAACCTTGTTTGTAGTAATAAACTTCCGCAGCTATTTTGAAGCAAAGAATACTTATTATGGAGAGTATTACTATCTTACCCTTTTTGCTCTTCTTGGAACTATGATAATGGTTTCTTCTCCAAACTTAGTAACTTTCTATATAGGATTAGAATTATCAGCTATTTCTATGTATATACTTGCTGGGATGTTTAGAAAAGACTTTAAGTCTAAAGAAGGTGCTTTTAAATATCTAATAATAGGTGGAGCTGGGACAGCTATTATAAGCTATGCTATTGCAATTCTTTATGGAAGAACAGGTTCTTTTGATAGTTTAGAAATAGCAAAACAATTATCTTCTGATAATCTAGACTATGGTATTGTTGGAGGTTTAATTTTACTTGTTATTGGATTAGCATTAAAGGCTTCTGCAGTTCCTTTCCATCAATGGACTCCTGATGCTTACGAAGGAGCACCAACTCCAATAACTGCATTTATGGCTTCCGTAGCTAAAGTGGCTACTTATGCTATTATTCTTAGAATAATGGTGGAAGCATTCCCATTTGTTTCAAAGGAATGGTCTTTAGCTTGGGCTATTTTAGCTGCTCTATCAATGATTATTGGTAACTTTATTGCTCTTAGACAGGATAATGTTAAAAGAATGCTTGCATATTCTTCTATAGCTCATACAGGATATATTGTAGCAGCGTTAGCTGCACCTACTGGAATGGGATTTGCGGCACTTATATTCTATTCCTTAATCTACATACTAATGGCTATTGGTGCATTTATCCTCTTATCTGGATTAGAAAAGACAAAAGGTTGGACAAATCATATAAATGATTTCAAAGGCTTAGCCAAGAAAAATCCTGCTGTAGCTTTAGCAATGCTTATATTTATGTTCTCTATGCTTGGAATTCCTCCAACTGTTGGATTTATGGGTAAATTAAATGTATTCCTCGCTCTAATTGGCTCTGATATCTGGTGGCTAGCTGTTGTTTTAGTAGTTATGAGTATAATATCTGCAGGTTACTATTTAAGAGTTGTTATCTATATGTATATGTATGAGCCTGAATCAAAAGTTCAACACAACTTAACAGTCCCTGAAGTTATAACTATTTCCGTTATGGCTGTTCTAGTCTTAATTTTAGGAATATATCCAACAATCTTTTATGGATTTTCTACATTACTAAGTTCTGTTTTACTTGCCAGTGTAGGTAGATGATAAAAGGTGAAGTTTTTGTCTTGTCCGCTCCTGCAGGAGGGGGCAAGACAACTTTAGCAAATCTTCTATTAAAGGAAGTCCCAAATTTAGTAAGGATAACTACCTGTACCACTAGGAAACCAAGACCTGGAGAAAAAAACGGTATAGATTATTTCTTTTTATCAAAAGAAGAATTTCAGCAAAAAATAAAGGAAAACGCTTTCCTAGAATATGCAATAGTTCATGGGAACTATTACGGCACGCCAAAAGAAGAAGTATTGAAAGAAATTAATAAAGGAAATGATGTTTTATTAGTTATTGATGTTCAAGGAATGCGCCAAATAAAGAAGAATTTTAAAGATGTAGTTACTATTTTTCTTATTCCTCCTTCCTTTGAAGAACTTATTAATAGAATGAAAAAAAGGGGAGATTCAGAGGAAGAAATAAAAAAAAGAATAGAAACAGCAAAAATTGAATTAAAAGCATGGAAGGAATACGATTACATTGTTATAAATGATATAATAGAAAAAGCTAAAGAGGATTTGAAAAAGATAATTTTTGCAAGTAGATTAAAAACAACAAGATTTTCTCCTGAAATTTTGGGGGATAAAATATTAAAAGAGTTAATGGAAGATTGAAAAAACATTTTTTAAAGGTAATATACTTTTTCTATGTTTTTATAGTTTTGGTACTATCTTTACTGCCTCTTGGAAATAACTCAATAACTCAGCACGATAAAATTAATCACTCTATAGCGTTTTTTATATTCACATTCCTTGGTTTCCTTGCATACAGATTTGGTTATATATATTTATTCTTTTCTGGTTTATCTTTAGGAGTACTTATTGAATTTTTGCAATCTTTTGTTAAGTATAGGTCAACTGAATTAGCAGATATTCTTGCTGATCTTTCTGGAATAATATTGGCTTTGTTTTTTATATTTTTAATAAAAAGATTTATTATTTTAGGTGAAAATGTTTATACAATATATAATATTAATTTGAATAAAAAATTAAAGGAGGAGAATAACTTTGAGTAGAAGACCTTTAATAGAAGAAGCATTAAAGAAAGTAAATAATAGATATGAGCTAGTTCATGCTGCTGTAAAGTTAGCAAAGGAACTTTATGAAACAGGTGCAGAAAGTTATGTTACAGAAGAAGGAATTCCTCTTAAAAAAACTGTGATAGCTATTAATGAAATTGCTAAAGGTAGAGCTATTATTTTAAGAAAATCTACCGATTAATTTATTAATACCTTTCAAGCTTTATGATTTTTAAGGGGAGAGTGAATCTAACTTATGTATTTAGAACAGATATTAAAAAATTACAAAATATATAGGTTTATTTTTTCATTTACACTTCTTATTTCTTTTGGTCTTTTTGTAATATTTAGCCAAGAAGAGATACGTTCTGATTATATTCTTGTACCAACTATAATTTTAACTGTTTATGCTTTAGCTAGCTTTTTTAGTTTATATCTTGAAAAAACAACTATAATTGATTTTATTCTTGACGTTACAGCAATATCTGGTTTTATCTTTTACGATTTTGATAAATTAAAGTTTTTTTCTCTTTTATATTTATTTTCCCTATTCTTTGCAGGTTTTTTACTATCAAATATTCAAGCCTATTTAGTTGCTCTATATGCTTTTGTTTTATATACACTAATGTTTGTTTTTCTTGGGACGTTTCATGGATTTGACGCTATCCTTAATGTAATTCTTAATGGTGTTGCTTTTATTGCAATAATACTTGCAGGTATTAGATTAAAAGAAAAAATAAAGTCTCAAGAAGCGTATATTGAAATACTAGAAAAAGAAAAAAAAGAAAATGAACTATATAAGAGACTTTACAGAATGGCTGCAGAATTAGCTCATGAAATAAAAAACCCTTTAACTTCAATAAAAGCTGCAGCAGACTTATTAAGCGAAGGAGTATATAGTGCAAAATTAACAGATATGATAAAACAAGAATCTGAAAGATTAAATCAGCTGCTAAAAGACTTTCTTATGTTAACAAAACCTAAACAAAGTAACCCTGTAAAAATAGATGTGGGAAAAACAATAAAAAGGATATTAGAAACTTATAGAAGAAAAGATAAAGAAATAGAGTTTATACAAAAGAAAGAATATACAATTTATATGGACGAGAAAGAATTTATTTCTGCTATATCTAACATTGTAAAAAATGCTTTTGAATGGGCAAAATCTAAAGTTAAAGTTGTTATGGACGGAACAAAAGATCATATCATTATTATTATTGAAGATGATGGCCCAGGAATTCCAAAAGAAGATATAAATAAAATTTTTGAACCATTTTATACAAAAAGAGAAAATGGAACAGGTTTAGGCTTAGCAATAGCAAAAAGAATAATAGTAGAAAATCAAGGATATCTTTTTGTAGATCCTAATATGAAAAATGGGACAAGATTTGTAATACAACTACCAGTTTATAAGGAAGGGAGAGATGAGAGCACTAATAGTGGATGATGAACAAAGTATAAGAGAAATATTAAAAATAATTCTTTCTGAATTTGATTTTGATATTGATGAAGCTGGTTCTTTTGAAGAAGGAAAGAAAAAAATAGAAGAAAACTATTATGATTTAGCTACATTTGATTTGAAACTTCCTGATGGGACAGGCATAGATCTATTAAAACTTTTAAAAGATAGAAATCCAAAAGCAGAAGCAATTATGATGACAGCTTTTGCCTCTTCAGATACAGCTGTAGAAGCAATAAAAATTGGAGCTTATGACTATATTTCAAAACCTTTTGATGTTAATGAACTTAGACTTCTATTAAGAAACGTAAAAAAGAAGCTTGAGCTAGAACATAAGCTATCGGAAGAAAAAGAAGAAAAATTTCAGGACTTAATAGGAAAATCTCCTGCAATAAAAATAGTTAAAGAGACAATAGAAAAAATAGCTCCCTATGATATTAACGTATTAATAACAGGAGAAAGCGGAACAGGTAAGGAAGTAGTTGCAAAGACAATACATAAACTTTCAAAAAGAAAAGACAAGCCTTTTGTTGCTATCAACTGTGCATCTCTTCCCGCTGATTTACTTGAGAGTGAGCTCTTTGGATATAAAAAAGGAGCTTTTACTGGAGCTACTTCTGATAAGAAAGGTCTCATAGAAGAAGCAAATGGAGGGACTTTATTCTTAGATGAAATAGGCGAAATGCCTATGTCCCTTCAAGCAAAGCTATTAAGATTTCTTGAAGAAAGAAAGATAAGACCTTTAGGAAGTACAAAAGAAGTTGAAGTTGATGTAAGGATAATCTCTGCTACAAATAGGAACTTAGAAGAAGAAATAGAAAAAGGAAATTTTAGAGAAGATTTATACTATAGGTTATCCACGATAATAATAAAGATACCTCCTTTAAGAGAAAGAAAAGAGGATATTCCTCTACTAGCTGAACATTTCTTAAAGGAGTTTCAAGAAAAATATGGAAAAAAATTTGAAAAAATATCTCCAGACTTTTTAGACTTTTTAATGAAATATGAGTTTAAAGGGAATATTAGAGAGCTTAGAAATCTTCTTGAAAAAGCAGTAATTTTATCTGACGGAGAAGAGCTTAAATCTCCTGTTAAGAAAACTTCAGATATTAATTCTGTATACATAGATAATCCTAATGATGAATTTTATATAAAAGCTTTTCCAGAAGAAGGTATAGATTTGAAAAAAGTTCTAGGAAATATAGAAAAAGCTTTATTAGAGAAAGGTTTAGAACTAGCAGGTGGGACTAAAACAAAAGCAGCAGAAATTCTTGGTTTAAGTTTTAGAGAATTTAGATATAGATACTCCAAGTATAATTCAAAAGAAGAAGAAAAAGAGATTGTTGTTGACGAGAATTGACCAAAAAATGACAAATTTTGTCAATTTCACATTTATCCAAGATTTATAGTAAAATGCATTACTAATTATAATACTTTAAAAGGTAAGATTTTTATTAATATTTTTTGTGTTTGGCACGAAAATTTCATAAAGGATTATGAAAAAAATTTTTAATAAAAGGAGGTTTTTTTGCTATGCAAGAAACAATGGAAAAAAAGGTTTCTGCTCTTGAGAATGAAGAAGCTCAAGAAGAAAGAAATGAAAGAGGTTTCACATTAATTGAACTTCTAGTAGTTGTTGCTATTATTGCAATACTTGCAGCAGTTGCTATACCACAATTTACAAAATATAAAAGAAATGCTGCTGCTTCTTCTGCTGCAGGACAGATTGCTACATGTATGAGTGAACTAGGTGCTGCCTATGCAGAAAATAACCAAACTACATGGACGTGTCCTGTTGGTGAAGGAAACGTAAGTTTATCTCTTGATCCTGCAACAGGTGATATTTCTATAAATGGTTCTGGATCTGTTACTGTTAGTGGAATATCTGTATCTTGTAGTATTACTAATAATAAAGTTAACTGTACACCTCAATAAAATTATTAAAAGAAACAGGAGCCCCAAAAAGGGGCTTTTTTTATTTTTGGGGGAGTTTTATGAATACAAAAAAAGAAGAGGGCTTCACATTAATAGAACTATTAATAGTAATAGCAATAATAGCAGTATTATCAGCTGTAGCTCTTCCGTATTTCACAAAATATAAAAAGACTGCAGAAATAACCAGTATTCAAAAATTATTAACTTCTTGTGCTAGAGAACTTGCTGTTGAGTACACAGAAAACAGTCAAGTATTAACAAAAACATGTGTATTTCCACAAAGTAGTGATAACTGCTCTTTGGTATTAACCCCAAGCTCAGGAAAAGTTTATCTTCAAGCTGACAGTTGTATTCTTAGAATTTCCAACATGAGAGTAAAATGTTTTGTTACAGATACAGGAAAGATAAAGTGTAATGAAATCCAATAAAGTAATTCTTTTGTTAATATTTCTAATAATATTAGCTTTTAAACTAAAGGATATTTCTTATTTCATTTATAAAGAAAATATAATAACAGGTTATGACGCATACTATTATGCAAGATTAACTGATGAGTTTTCCAAAGGTCTATATGAAAAGATAGATAAACTAAGAGATGTTCCTGATTTTTTACTAAGACCTGACCCTATTCCACTAATAGTTGTTTTAGGTTCTTTTTTCGGTAAAATTTTTTCTGAAAAATTTGTTTTTGCTTATGTTCCAACTATTTTTTCTATACTGTTTATAATACCTTTATTTTTCTGGATTAGAAGATTTGCAAATATATATGTCTTTATTCCTACAGCTTTAGTTGGCTCTTTAAACCTTATATATTTTAGTAGAACTTACATAGGGAAATATGATACAGACTTTTTAATACTATTTTTTGTTTTTTTAACAATTTACTTAATAACTCTATCTGTTGAAAACATTAAATATGTAAGGAAAAGTGTTTATTTTATAATCTTTGCGGGTATTAGCTATTTGTTTTTCAGATGGTTTTATTAC
>WAPH01000015.1 GCA_015520895.1 Nanobdellati archaeon
ATGGCTATTGTGAATACAACTAATAGAACTGATCCTATTGTTGCTGAGATAGCTTTTTTAAGATTTGGTTTGTTTTTAATTTCTTTGGTTAAAGAGAATAATTTCTCTGCCATAGAGAAATTAGGGCAGAGAAATTATTTATAGTTAACGGTTAAAACCTTTATTTTAATTTATATCTTAAAATACCTCCAATTCCGGAGAACATAGTAAACTGCTTACCTTCAGGGGAATCTTCAGAAATAAGATAAAAAGAAGTTCCATAAAGTTCTGCACGCTCTTTCAAGTACTTTTTAACACTCATCTCTTCTTTCTCTACCTCTTCACTACCACAACTTTCACATTTTATAGGTAAAGAAGCATCCTTTTTTAATCTTACTAATACTCCTTCATAACCACATTGCTTGCATTTGTACTTTATAGCAATAAAAGGCGCATGTTCTGATAAAAGCAAAGAATCCAATGCCCCCATTTCTAAAGCATTCAATGTATCTCTCAATCCGTAAACTACTAATTCATCATCTTTTTTTAACATTTTGAAAAACTTATCAACTATGCTTTTTTCTTCCAGATAAGCGCTTTCTTTCAACACATCTTCAGCCCTTGCAATTACTTCTCTTATTCCTTCCTCACCTGCATAACCAGTATCAATCACCTTTATAATTTTCTTTTTTAACTCGAAAGGCAAATAATCTCCCTCCGCAAATTCGTATTTTAAAGGTCCTGGTCCTCCTATTAAAATACCTTTAAGATTTTTCTCTCCCTTAAAAATCTCTGTTGCTACTTCACCTACTTCTTTCTCAAATGCCAATAATAAACCTTCTCTTACTCTCATAAATCTTGCTGCACTTTGACCTCCTTTAGCAGTTTTACCAGGGACCATACTCTCTATTTTCTTTACGACTTCTATGGATTTCCCTCTTAGAAAACCTATAGCAGCTTCTTGTCTGTCTATTGCAATAATACCATAAACATCCTTATCCTCAAACATCTCTTCTAACGGCTGAGTAACAAATACTTGATCGCATCGATAAAGTTTGATAGGAACAGGTTTAGGAGGTACGACCTCCCATATTTTAATATCTTGTTCGCCTTCTCGTTGAGAAATGTTACCGGAAAAGATCACAAGACCGGTTTCAGGAGTCTCACGATAATACTTCAAAGCATTAGCTATTTTAGATAAAGCGTCAATAACATTGTTTCTCGTAGTTTTTGATTTTATATTTTCTGCGGTACTAATTTCTTTAGCAATCATGTTCTTTATTTCATTAATATTATGACCTGCAGGAATATATACACTAACTAATTCTGTATGTCTCCCTCTTATTTCCTTTAATTTTTCAAGAAGTTCTTTAACTTCATCTTCGTTCATTACTTTAACTTCCATAATATCTAAACTTTTAGAAAGAAGTAATCTTTTAAAATTTTAATATACCTTTTATGGTTGAGGGGACGTGGTGTAGCGGGAACATCGTGGGCTCCAGAGCTTCAAGCTTTGGAGCTATGAGCGAAGATGCAATGATTTAAAGAAAGTGGAGAAACCCACGGCCCTGGGTTCAAATCCCAGCGTCCCCATTTTTCTTCCATAATTTAGGGTAATATTCGCGATCCATAATAATCGTTAAAGGTCGAGCAGCAATACCTTGAAATTTTTTCTTAACTTCTTCTATATCACCCTGAGACTGAAATATACCTACTAACTCACCCTTCATATTATAACCTGCTAAAATATCTCCTTTTTTAACATCTTTTTGTATCATCACTATCCCTTTGTAATACAAAGGCGCACCATATAATATAGCGCTAATAGCAGAATCTTTTATATAAACCTTTTTAAGGTGTCTCACGCCTCTTTCAATAGGTAAAATATAACCCTCTAAAGCATCTTTTTTTCCTTTTTCAAAATAAAGCCACGCTCTTTCTTTTAACTCATTAAGATCTACTGCAAAAGATTCATCAAAACCTCCGCTTTCTATTCTTCTCAATTCCTGCATATGCGCATTCGAACCTAATTTCTTACCAACATCTATACAAAAGGTTCTCATATAAGTGCCAGATTCAACAGTTGCTTTAAAAAGCACATTTTTATCATCTATTTCTAACACATCTATTTTATAAACCATCCTTTTACGTGGTTTTTTACTTACTGCACTTTTTCTCGGAGGTTTATGATAATACGGTTTCCCTTCAAAACTTTTCAATACATTCTTTATTTTTCTTTCACTAACTCTCTTATGTATATGCATTAGCACAACGTAAGTCTTAGGAAGCATATGCATATATTTCATTATTTTAGTTGCCTTTCCTAAGAGAATAGGTAAAACGCCCGAAACACTAGGATCTAAAGTACCTACATGCCCTGCTTTTTCAACTTTAAGCATTTCTTTAACCCACATGCTAACTTGCTGACTACTAGGACCTGGTATTTTATCCACAATAACAATACCAGAATGAAGAAGTTCTTCTATACTTCGCTCATGAGGATATTTACCTAAATCGTCTCGAGGTTTATAATCAGCATCTTTAATATACATATTTTCCATCATATCTGAATGTTCAAGTTAAAATTTAAAAAATATTGTGATATTTTATGATTAGAGAGGTGCTTAAAATGGCAGCTATCCAAAAAGGAGATATAATAAAGTTGTATTATGCAGGTTATGTTGCAGAAACGAATGAGCTCTTCGATACAAATATAGAAGAAGTTGCGAAACAACATAATAAATATAACAAAGATGTAAAATACGAACCTATCACTGTAATAGTGGGAGAAAGACACGTAATTCCTGGATTAGATGATGCTCTAATAGGTAAAGAGATAGGAAAGGAATACGTTATAACAATAGATGCTAAAGACGGATTTGGTGAGAGAGATTCTAAACTTATAAAAACTCTCCCCCTAGACCAATTTAAAAAACAGAAAATAAATCCATATCCTGGAATGATATTGACATATGAATCAGGTCATCAAGCAAAAATCATCGCAGTAAGTGCAGGTAGAGTAAAAGTAGATTTTAATCATCCTTTAGCAGGTAAAAAACTTCGCTATATGTTCAAAATAATAGAGAAAGTAGATGATTTGAAAGAGCAATTTGATGGATTAATTCAAACATTAATAGGAGGTAAAATAAATGAGGATTTGTACGAAATAGATAAAAGAAATAGAATTATATACTTAGATAAAAGCATAGAAAGTTTGAAAAACTTTGTTAGTGAAATAGCACAAAAATACCTAAAAAATGCTAAAATAGAAATCAAAAACTTAAAAGAAAATCGATCTAAAAAGGAAATTGAAAAAAGCAAACCTTAGATCACTTTATTTAATTTCCTTTATTTCTTCTCTAGGCTTCCATCCTATATTTTCATATTCCTCTAATACATTATAATAAAGTTTTGCTGTTTTTTGTGCAATAGCATACCAATTAAATTCGTTCTTAACCGTATTTAATGCGTTCTTACTTAAATAATTTCTTAATTGTTCATCACTTACTGCCCTCAATATTTGGTTCTTTAAAGACTCCACATTTTCATTAAAAAAAGTTAAACCGTTATATTCATGTTTTACTACTTCTCTTAAACCCCCTACATCACTTGCTATCACTACCTTACCATACTTCATACCTTCTAATGCCACAATTCCGAAAGGTTCGTATCTAGAAGGTACTACTACAATATCGGCTAAAGTATATAATTTATTTCTTTCATCATCACTTATAAATCCTAAGAATGCAACTTTATGAGCAATACCTAAAGAATAAACCAAATTTTTAGCCTCTTCAGTATAATAGCCTTTTCCGGCTATCACTAACTTTAGATCATCTCTTACCTTTAAAGCTTCTGCAAAAGCTTTAATAAGCACGTCCAATCCTTTCTCATACACGTGCCTTCCTATGAAAAAAACAATATGTTCATAAGGCAATGCGTATTTGCTACGTTCCTCTGTATCCGCCAGCAGAGAATCTTCAACTTCAAAAACTCCGTTAGGTATAACTTCTATTTTATCGTGAGGCACATGCAATACATAAGATATCTCATCTCTCATATAATAAGAACAGGCAATTACTTTCCATGCTTCATAAGCTAATCTTTCCTCTAAAAAATGAATAAATTGCTGTCTATCGTCGTATATACCTCCTCTTCTTCCGTGTTCTGTTGCGTGTATGGTTGCAATGAGAGGGATTCTAAAAAGATGCTTTAATATGATAGAGGCGTTAGATACTATCCAATCGTGAGCGTGAATAATTTGAATATCTTTCTCCTTAATTATAGGTATTGCAGCATTTACAAATAAAGTATTAAGTTGTGCAACCCAAGAAGGAAAATCTTCTGCAGGAATATTTTCAGCAGGAAATCTATAAACTTCTACATTACCTTCTTTCTCATATTCCTTAAAATCTCCATAACCGGGAGTAAGGACAATTACTTCTCCATATTTTTCTCCATATGCTTTAGCTAAAGATGCTACATGCTCCGCTAATCCACCTACTTTATTGGGTGGATATTCCCATGCCAAATGAAGAACACGCATTAATATACTCCCTCCACATATTCTTTATAAGCAGATTTATAATCCTCTATAACTTTTATCTGCCAATTCTTTTCAAACGGATTTATGTATGTTAGCTTATCACTACCCACTCTATAATCGTGAATTAAAATATCTTTTACGCTGTGCTTCGTTGTGTGCACCTTCTCAGAAGTATCAATAGCAGACAACTCCAATTTTTTTACTGCTCGAGTATATAAATTATCTACACCCCCGCTCCGCTGTACTTCTAAAGAATACATATTAATGAATAAAGGCTTATGTAAAACCGCCTTTAGATTAATACCTGCAGGAAATGTAGACCAATCATGACTATGAATAAGATCGATATCTCCTTCGTTATGAAAAATATCAGCCACTTTCCTACAAATATCCACACTAAAAACAGCAGACCATGTTAAAGGAGAGTAAGCATTTATAGGAGTAGAGATGTAATGTATCTTTATTCCATTTATCTCATCCTTAGATTCGTGTTTTAAAGGATCATATGCCACTAGGTGAGTATCAACATTGTATTCAACTAATTTCTCGGCTATCTCCTTTATATTCACAGATATTTCACTCACTTTCCGCGGAAAAAAATCAGGAGATATTAATACCACTCTTTTTAATTTTTTATGTTTTTCATAAGCATATTCATCTACTTCCAGCATTTTAAGAATTTTCTTTAATATCATTTCCTGCATCAGAGTCACCCTCAAAAAGTTAAAATAAAAAATTAAGGTATAAAAGTAATAACCACGCTATACATCACACTAAACCACACAACTGCGCTTCCTAATACAATCAAACTGATAATATATCCTTCTACAATATCTACATTTACGTATTCTTTTAAAAACCTTAAGAAAATGCCGTAACTTCTTAAAATTAGTAAAATACCTACAAAAGGCGCAAATATTTTTGCTATAGGTATTGAGTAGAAAATAGTTGTAAATACTAAAGAAGCGATTAAGGTAAACGCTGTGTAACCAATAACAGCTAATGATTTAAAATAATCTAATTTTTTATTCATAAAAAGTAAAAGTTCATAAAGTAAATATGCACTAAAAAAGTGTGAAACTATTGATAATGCGGTTCCTACTAAAAAAGTAATAGCTAAATTCTTCCACATGGTAGCGTTTAGCATAAAATTAGTATACATTAACGTTAAAAAAGCCATAGTAACGCCAAAAATTAAACTATTGCCAATTGCAAACCAATAACCGTCATGTTTAAACATATTCTTTTTCCTTTCATCAATAAACTCCATAGGATTCCATAATAGCCTATGTGCCATCTTATCACCACCGTTAAATATTTAAAGGTGTATGTCCTTAATATATGTTACCTTGGTGTTGGGCTCGGATGGGCAGGCGTAAAGATTTTGGCTCTGAAGGGGCAACCCCAGGATGGTTGCCCGTCATGCTTCTTTAATAAGTATGTTCTGTATGTTCTCTAATTTTTTAATGCGCTTACTATGATCTCTTAAAATCTCACTTACCCTCTCTAAAGATTCGCTCAATAGTTTAACCTCTCGTAAAAGCGTTTTTCTAAAATTACTTTCATCTTTAAGATCTCCCAAGTAAGGTTTCAAAGTAGTAAGAAACTGAGAAGTCTCTTTTTTAATATTATAATAGTCCTCATCTAAAATAGCAATTAAATTTTCTAACTCGTTAACTCGTTTTTCTAACACATCTAATGATACATTAAACTTATTAATAATAAGATCCACTTTCTTTTCTAAATTATCTAATTTTTGATTTAAATCATAAACTGCTCGTGCCAATTCTTCCTTACTTATTTTAACCATATATTATTTAGAGCAAATGTTTAATATATAATTT
Organism: Nanobdellati archaeon; assembly: GCA_015520895.1. Taxonomy (GTDB): domain Archaea; phylum EX4484-52; class EX4484-52; order EX4484-52; family JAADEF01; genus JAADEF01. The sequence goes on from WAPH01000015.1 coordinate 6,370, forward strand.
TAGTTACTAAGAATCTCAATTAATTCTTTAACAGCTTCTATCATTCTACCCTCTCTATTATAAACTATGCTAACCGTGGCTCCTGTAATCATACTATAGGCGCCGGCCAAATGAACATTGTATATTTGATGAAATCTTATACTCTCTAATTTTTCTTCATCTCTTTTACGAGTATCATCTCTTTTACGCCTAGCATAAATTTCTTCAGGAGAAGCATCTATAATAATTATTTTAGTGGGTTCCAACTCCTCCAACACCCATAAAGGTAAGCCAGGTAAATATCCTTTAGGAGTTTTTATACTGATATGTGTATCCACAATAATATTACTATCTGCTGCCATTCCTGCTATTTTTTTAGCAGCATGTCTTTGAATTTTCTTTTGCGTTTCAGGACTTAATTTTCTCATATCATCTCTATGTTTAACCAAACCCTCACCCTTTGCAATATCAAACATTACATCACCAAAATTAACAATTTTGTAATTCTTTAATTTTTTAACTGCTTGTTCAACCACACTTGTTTTACCTACTCCAGGTATACCTGTAATAACAACAATATCTCTATACTCGTGCATATACCTTACACCCTACTTTGAACAACCAAGATAGCAACTACTATCCATAAAAAACTTCCAGCCATAAAAAGAATGAATGCTAAAATAGCGGAGAACCAAAAACTAATTGGCGTGGTACCGTAAACCCACTCTAAATGACCTGCTATCCAAGAAGCCATAAAAACGAATAAAGTCCCTAGCAACCATAAAATTATTACTTTAAATTCATTAAGTTCTTCTACTTGCTTAATCTCTAACTCCTCATGCAATTACCTCACCCTATTCATTTTCCTCAACACTTATAGATTTAGTAGGACATGCAGATTCTGCTTCTTTAGCTTTAATAACAAGATCATTACTTATCTCCTTTTCTTGAATACCTGTAGTTATTGATTCCATCCCTACTAAATTAGATTTCATATCCTTGATCTCAAATATCTCAGGAGCAATAGAAGCACATACTCCACAACCTATACAAGTATCTTTGTTAACTTTAACTTTAAACTTTGTCAACAGCCTCACCTCTTATTTTAAAAGATTCTGTAAAATATTTTATCTTCTTGTTAATACTCTCTAATTCTTCTATACTAGATTTTAATGCACCTACTTCTTTATCACGAGCTAAATTCAATTCACTAATTACTCTCTCCAAAGTGAGTAAAGAAGTTTTAAGACTCATAAGTTCGTTGATTATCTCTTTGTATTTTTGAACACTTATAAATAAAGGAGGTACTACTTTAGCGCTTAATTCTATCTCTTCTTTCATGGTTTCATCCTCATGAGAATGTCCCTCCAAAGAACTTGCTTCTGTTTCTTGAGCGTTTTCATCTATCTTAAAAATGTTATCCACTTTAGAAGAAGAAGTACTTTGAGATCCCCCTTCTTCAATAATAGTTTTATCAGAATTTTGAGTAGTAGTATTTACGTCTTTATTTTCAATTTTTGTCTCTTTTTGTTCTTTATCTTCCGGTGAAGGTTGCAAAGCATCATTTATAGAAGGAAAAGGATGAACAGACGGAGACTTAATTTGATCATTACTTTTTAAATCACCTTCTTTATCCATTGAATTTTTAATTTCTCCGGAAGAAACAGGTACTTGTTTTTCAGCAATATTGTCTTTTATAGCTTGGAACTCTTTTTCAGTATTTTCATTTTTATGCTTTCTTAAAAATCCAAGCATCCTTCTCACCTCTACTTATGGATATAATATAGTTTTACATCTATATATATTTTATCTAACTTTACAAATCCATATCTCTCTAGTTGAAATATAGTCCCTGGAGGAAAATCAGAGACTCTGTTTTCAATAATACCTCTAACTTTACTTCCATCAGGCATAATAACTGTTGCATCTAAATAATGCAAAGGAGGTAGGTAATGTATAACTTTACCTTTCACATCCTCATTCACAACTTCTGCACTTTTTTCATCAATCTTCTTTAATATTAAGGTTTTCTTTAATCTAAAAATCTCGCCTTTTTTTATGCTGTTCCAATCTTTTTTATCTACATAAACCCAAGAATCTTTATAAGATATAACAAATTTACGCTCCCCGTATTCAGGAATATCAGGATGATAAGGAAGAGAAACTACTATATCTTTTTTTAACCCCTTTATAAGTACTTTTACTTTACTTTCTATAAAGAACAGTCTTCGAGCTTTTTTATCAATAATAACACGGTGAATCTTAATAAAATTTTTCATAAACTCGTCATAAGTAGTTTTCTTATCGCGTGCACTAAACCCTGTTTGCAGAACCCATATAGAGAAAGCTTTAGGATCAAAACCTCTTTTTTTAAATGACCTAACAAACGGCAATCTCACATCATCCCATCCTTCATATTTTCCTTCTTCAATTTCTTTCTTAATCTTAGTAGTGCTTAACTTCAAATCTTCAAAATTTATTCTACCCATATGAAGAAACTCAGGTAAATCCCAACCCATATATTCGTAAATATAACGTTGTCTTTCAGTATTAACTAAATGATCTTTCCCTCTTATTACATGAGTAACTCCATTTAAGTGATCGTCTACTGGCACACTAAAATTCATAGTAGGCCATACCACATATTTATCTTTGGTTAAAGGATGTTGATGCTTAATTATCCTAAAAGCTACCCATTCTCTTACTGCAGGATTCTCATGCTGTAAATCTGTTTTAATACGTAATACAATCTCCCCTTCATCATATTTACCAGAAAGCATTTCTTTCCATTTATCTAAATTCTCTTTAATACTTTGATCTCGATGAGGGCATGCAACACCTTTAGAAGTATAATTCTTAAATTCTTCGGGAGAACAAGTACATACATAAGCAAACCCATCTTTTATAAGGTATTCTGCAACTTCATAATAAATATCCATGCGTTCTGATTGAGTAATAACTTCGCTTAAATTTTCTTGGATAAGCCACTCTGTATCCTCAACAATCATTTCGTAACTCTCAGGTAAGATATTTTTAGGATTGGTATCTGCAATACGTAAAATAAATTTCCCTTTATATTTTCTAGCATACCAATAATTCAAAAGTAAAGTAAATATGTGTCCTAAATGAAGGGGTCCCGAAGGAGATGGCTCCATTCGCGTTACCACTTTACCTTCTTTTGGGTTCGGGAGGGGTCTTAATTTATTCACTAAATACTCTATGTCGTAAAGGTTTTCTTTCTCTTCTTTATTCTCCTTTACATTCCCGTATAAAGAAACCTTACCCTCATTCACTTCTTTTATTGCTTCCTCTACAATTTTTTTCACAATAGGTATTTGTTCTTTAGAAATTTGAGACCTTATCCTTTTCATGACCATCCCAAAAACCGCAGAACTCGTAGCACTACCGTGTTTAGCCTTATTTTTTGACGCTTCTTCTAATGCTATTGCCTTTATATCCATAAAAATTAAGCCTTTAACAAACCTTTAAAAATTTGTTGATGGAATGGTAGCACTGATCTCAACAAAATCTTGATTCTTATCAAGTAATTTAAGTATGAGATCATAAGGTAGACAAAGAGAAGGTTGAACACTTATAATAATGGAGGTATCTTTTGTATGCACATAACCATTACCACTTTCACAACTTTCATTATCTAGCAATATTCTAATTTTGTTCCCTTGCAAAGTCACACCATAAACTTTATTATATACCTCATTAATAACCTCTGAGACATTTAAAGGTTGTAAAGAATCTTTTGTTCCGATTCGAGTAACATTTATTCTCAAAACTTTATTTTCCAAGATATAATAACTTCCTACTTGTGATAAATTAATATCCTTATATTCTTTAGCGTCTCCTAAACTCTTAAAATGAAACGAGGGGTTATGATCAAAAGTCCATAATAACATATTATCTTTTATTTTCATGTTGCCTTCTTCAAAAGCACATCTTATCTCCTTCTCACTTCCAGGAGCATAATTCCATACCTCTATTATAGAATTGTGAAGATAGGACAAACAATTAAAAGAATGATATAGTTTAGATTCTTCGTATTTCTCTTTTAGAGGAGGAGTTAAAGCATTAATTACAATCATCAACACAGCCCCAATAATAGCCACATACAAAGCTCCTGATAAAAGAGGCGATTCACCTTTATTCATTATCTCACTACTCTTTTATAAACGACATATTGATTATACGAGTACAATGATAGAAATACGTCTAAGAGTTTAAACTTTAAATTTTTCAAGATCTCATCCAATATCTCTTTTTTGAATCTAAATTCCTCGTAATTATTAGTGTATTTCATTACTACTAATTCAATCTCCTCTTTTATATGGTTTTGAATATCCAAAGGATAAAGATTGGAAGCGTACAATAAAGAAGGTTCACCTCCGTTTAGAAGTCCGCTTAACCTAAAAAACTGTTTCTCGCTCTCATTCACATGAAGCATCACAGCACTTTTTACATTTAAAAAAGCACTAGCATGCTTTTTACTTAACTTAAGTAAATCAAAGAACTCCCATCCTATAGAAAGAAGAAGAGAAGGAACCTTTACTTCTCCTTCAACAATTATATTCTTATTAACATATTTGCCGTTAACCTTTACTAAGCCACTTTCTACTATTGCTAACGCTTTTGTCTCATCGATTTTATATTTCCTCTGCAAATATTCTTTTAACATCATATCAATATTATTCTAAAAACTCCTTAAAATAAATTATTTCTTTGACTGATAGTTATAACTTAGTAATGGTTACATTAGAATAATTTTTTAAATATTTTGGAATTATAAAATATAATTACCAAAAATATAAATATTTTACCTTACAATAATAAATTAAGTGCTAAAAAGATTACTAATTCAACCAATATAATTACATATGGTGATAAATGTGAAAGAAAAAAAACTAAGTGCTCATAAGGAATTAGTTAGTGGTGAAGCAGTAGAAGCTTTAAAGTCTATAGGCCTTAATCTATATGAACGCAAACTTTATGTTGCATTACTGGCAAAAGGTACTGCAACAGCAGGAGAGTTATCAGAACTCTCAGGAGTTCCTAGAGCAAGAGTTTATGATGTATTAGAAAGTTTAGCAGACAAGGGTTTTGTAATAATTCAACAGTCCAAACCTTTAAGATATGTGGCGTTATCACCCAAAGAAGCATTAGATAGAGCAGCAAACGTCATTAAAGAAAAAATGAAATCTTCTCTAGAATTACTTCAGAAGTTTAAAGAAAATCCTGTTATAGAACAACTCGAAAAACTACACCAAGAAAGATTGGAAGAAATAGATAGTGCCGAATTAGTAGGAACTGTTAAAGGTAAATACATTATAGATCAACATGAAGAAAGTATATTAAGAAATTCTAGGGAATCTATAGACATAATAACCTCTGATGAAGGATTGAAAGAACTTTACAGAAAATATGCAGCATTATTACAAGAAGCCTATGAGCAAGGTATAAAAATAAGAATTTTAGCACCTATAACAGAAGAGAATAAAAAGATTGCAGAAATTCTCAGCGATATTGCAGAAATAAGAAATATAAACATTGATGAAGTTCCTTATACACGCATGATATTAGGTGATAAAAAACAAGCAGTAGTTCACCTAACACATGATAAAGAAACCCATCCTGTACAACAAACATCTATATGGACAGGTACAGAACATTTTGTAAGTAATTTTGCATCCAAACTCTATGAAATGTTATGGGAAAAAGGAGAAAAAGTTTTTTGATTTAAATATATTAAAAAAGAGTTTTCTGATTTTTTATTCTTTTTAACAAAAGAGATGAGTTAAAAATATCTGAAAATCGTGATAAAGTTTTATGATTAATATAATTTAAGGCTTCTTTTACATTCTTAAAAATCAAAGGTTTATTTTTTAAAGCATCTCGCACCGATTCTCTTAAAACCCAAACTCCCACAGACCTGTAATATTTTGGGGAGATAACTCTTAATACAAAAAACGCATACTGCATACCTTCCTTTTTGCAGTACTCTAATAAAGGTAATCTGATAGCATAATATCCTCCGGTAGTGTTAGAAGCATAATCTTTTCGAGGTTGTAAGAATTCATAATCTCTCACAAAACCAAAAGAGTTTTTTACTTTCTCTATTAGTTCATAAGACCAGAAACTGGGAAGTGCGAGTATGTAAAAAAGATTATGATACGATTCGTGTATAAATAATCGTACATCTTTCCCTTTTTCGTAAAATTTTATATCTTCGTATATATATTTTGCTAAAATATCATCCGTTGCAGTAATACTCCATTTTGTAGGAACCAATCTACGATTTCGAAGTAAACCCAAACTGGCAGTAGAAAGCAAAGGTTCGATATCATACACATCTTTGCCTTTATAATACAAATAAGTTATGGCATCTTTTGCTTTCAAATCATAATCGTAATAAACTTTTCTTATAATTTTTGGTATCTTAACGTTAGAAGCTACTCTTAAAGATTTTACCAACCCTTTTTTATAATAAGGAGATACTAACTTATCAAAAATTTCTTCTTTTGAAGGTGATATTTCAATACCTTCTATTTCCAAAGATAAAGGTTTATGACGTGAAAAAGCAAAAAATTGAAGGTCCTCCTTTAACTTTTCATTTATATTCGGAGTTATATAAGAGTTAACAGATTTTCTAAAAGAATAGAATTTAGAAACATTTCCAAAACTTTTCAGATAGTAAACATCATCATATTTCTTAATAATATCTTCTTTTTTATAAGAATCTGCCACAACTAATGTTTTAAATTTCTTTTGCTTAGGTTCAAGAATAATAAAAGAAGGTGTAGTAAGGAACATCATTAATAAAGCCACTCTTCATCAATGCGTTTATAATCAATTAATTCATCGATGTTAAAAAACAAATCTATCTCTCTTTCAGCTGATTCTTTACTATCTGAAGCATGAATTATATTCTTCCCTATATGAAGTCCATAATCGTGCCTTATAGTTCCAGGAGAAGCTTCCTCAGGGTTTGTTGCACCCACCATTTTCCTTACATTAGTAATAGCATTTTTACCCTCTATTACAAAGACCACAACAGGACCAGCAGTAATGAACTCTACTAATTCATCATAAAATGGCTTATCTTTATGCTCCAAATAATGCTTTTCTGCCAATTCACGAGGAACTTGCATCATTTTCAGACCAACGATCTTAAATCCTCTTTTCTCAAATCTTGTTAGTATTTCCCCTACTATACCTCTCTGAATAGCATCTGGTTTTAATATTACTAAAGTTCTTTCAATCACAACATCATCATTACCCATAAAACCTCACCTTATACTTTTTAGTCTTAACTTTTTACTTTCATGATATGCTTTAGTCCACTTAACTTCTCGTGGATTCCTCATTTCAAAATTTCTCATACATTTATTACTGCAGAAATAAAAAATAGTACCATCTCTTTTAACAAACATTACTCCTTTTCCATCTTGCAGTTCTTTACCACAAAACCTACATACAGGCATAGCACATCACTTTATAAATCATTACATTAATCAATTACTCCTGCTACTTCCATGTCTGCTTCCTTAATCATAAGAATATCTCCTATCCTAGCAGGTCCCACTACATTTCTAATCAGAACTTTATCTTTATATTTGCCAGTAAGTATTTTACATCTTACTCTTTTAACACCTTTAGTCCCTGCTACTCCTATGATGGCAATAACCTTAGCAGGCACAGTATTTGACATAATTTAACCCCTCTTATTTCATAACCTCTTCAATTTTCTTTAACAATATTTCATATTCGTTTTTAGCCTTACCCAAATCAATCACTGCAACAGATGATGCAGCAACCTCTATGCCAGCAGCTTTTCCTAGTTCTTCTTTACTATCCACTGCAATAATAGGAACATTCTTTTCTTTAGCCAATAAAGGCAAATGCATTACTATTTCTTTAGGATCTACATTTTCTGCCACAACTATAAGTTTAGCAAAACCCCTTTCTACTGCTTTAGTAGTTTCATTCACTCCTTTCTTTATTTTACCTCCGCTTCTTCTCACGCTTTCCAAAAAGTTATACACTTCTTCACTCAATTCCTTTGGAATGTCTTTACCTAATATACCCATAACATCATCCTCCTATAGATTCATTGTCATCTGATATATAAGGAAGTCAACAAAAGTTTTAAATAATTATCCCTATATCATATGATATTAGAAAATTTTTTAAACTTATATGGAAAATTATGCATAGAAGGTGATTTTATGGCTATGATTCCTGCTGAAATTTCAGATCGTCTTTATAAAAACGTATATGTATGTATGAAATGTAATGCTCGCATAAGAACTAACAAACCCCTTAGGGCCAAATGCAGAAAATGCGGATCTAAACAATTAAGGCCTGTCAAGAAAGGTATGAAAATGAAGAAATAATGTTTTAAGAGTATTTCTTCGCTTTTCCTAAATTTATTAAAACCTCTGCAATCTCTTTTGGTAATATAACTTTTTCACCCTTCTCATAAGGCCCATAAAACTCGTAATTTTCTCCAAGAAAAGAAGGTATGTGCTCTAAAACACGTAATGTGATGTAAGAACTAGAATAAATATCTTCTTTTTTATCAGGAATTACTTCATTCTCCGGTTTCGTAAGATCTTTATTTTTATTATTAATTTCTTCTTCATCCTTTAGTGATGGATGAGAAAGAGAAGTAGAATTCAAAGAAAAGGAAGATGTGTCGAAAATATCACTACCTTCGATTAACTTGTTAATATTAACCTCATTCTCCTTAACAAGTTCAATAAGTTTACTAAAAAATTTTTGTTCTACAGGTAAAAGAACATCTAAATCTATTTTTATACCGGACCTCAAGGATCTCAAGGCTAAAGAAATTATTTTTTGCTCTCTTTTCTCAAAAAGCATGCGCAAAAGTATACGAAAATTCTCAACCTCCTTAGCAATCTGAAAAGCTTTAAGGTTAGATTTTTCCATCAATTTCTTTTTAACATTAAAGAACTCCTCTACTTCTTCGAAAAATCGATCATCTATTTTTTGAAGTTTTTGAGATCTTTTTTCTTGTTCGTAAAGATCCCTTAAATACTTAAGAGTAATCATAAATAAACTTTAATTAAAGTAAGTTTAAAAAATTAGGAACTTTTTAAAATTTTTAGAGTTATTTAATTTATGCAAACACATTACTAAGTCGGGGTCGCCTAGCCTGGTATGGCGCCAGCCTGCTAAGCTGGTTCCCATCAGGGAGCGAGGGTTCGAATCCCTCCCCCGACGTTTTAATTCTTTTAATGTTAAAATCTCTTAAAAATTAACATAGATCTTTAAAGTATGTCGGAAATACGTAAGAAAAATGTAAAAGAACTACTTCATATCTATTATCAAATAAAACCAGAAATTATGCAAAGATTAAAAGAATTTGAAAAAATAAAACTTACAAGAGATGAAAAAGCTATTTTTAAAGAACTCGTTTTTTGCTTATTAACGCCTCAATCAAAAGCAGAAACCTGTTGGAATGCAGTAGTTTCATTAGAAAATAAGGGATTGTTATGGGAAGGCGATATTAAAGAAATAAGGGAAGAATTAAAAGGAGTAAGATTCCATAATAATAAAGCCAAATACATTAAAGAGGTTCAAAGCAAATTTGTTAAAAACAAAAAGCTATATATTGCACAATTAATCTATGACTATAAAGATCCCATAAATTTAAGAGAATGGCTTATAAAAAACATAAAAGGAATGGGCTATAAAGAAGCTAGTCATTTTCTTAGAAATATAGGTTTAGGAAGAGATTTAGCCATTCTTGATCGCCATATATTAAAAAATCTTCGAGATTTAGGAGTAATTAAAGAAATACCGAAAACATTGTCTAAAAATAAATATCTAAAAATAGAAGAGAAAATGCGCGTATTCTCCAAAAACATAGGCATCCCATTGGATCATCTAGATTTATTATTATGGTTTAAACAAACCGGTAGAATATTTAAATAAGCTATCTTCTTACTTTCTCATAAATATACTCTATGATTTCTTTAGCTATATTCTTACCTGTTGCTTCCATCATACCTTTAATACCGGGGTTTAAATTAAGTTCTATTACATATGGCTTTCCTTCCGTACTTTCCACAATATCAACTGCACAAATATCTGCCTTTATCGCTTCTGCTGCTTTAAAAGAAATTTCCTCCATTTCTTGAGTTAAGTCAACACTTACAGCTTTCCCTCCCAACTTAATATTTGCTCTTTTCTCACCTTTCTTAGCAACTCTTTTATAAGCGCCAATAATCCTATCGCCTGCAACAATTACGCGTATATCTTCAGGTGGAGAAAGTATGTATTCTTGGATGAGTACCTCGGATTCCATCACATTAACTAAGTTAGCAATAGTATCAAGAGCGTCAACATACATCACACCTTTTCCACCAGAACCAGAAAGTATTTTAACCATTACAGGTAGATTAAGTTCCTCAATTACTTTTTTCAAATCTTCTTCTCTCTTAACTAAATAAGATTTAGGTACATTTATACCTTTAGCTGATAACACCATAGCAGTTAAAAATTTATCATGGGCTATAATTAAGGAATCAGAAGTATAAGGTAAGTTGGCATTAAGGATCTCGTAAGCTTTCACAATTTTTAAGCCTATGTCTTTCCTTTTTCCATCAATTTTAGGAAAAATATAATCTGCAAAACTTATATCAACATCTTTATTATAAATCCTAACACCGCTTTTCCAAGATGATTTAATTATAGTATCATCTAAAGAAACTAAAGAAACATCAAATTTATTTTTTGCCTCTTCAACCAATAAAAGGGTAGTCTGAGAGGGCTTCGAAGGTGCAATAAAAATTAACGAAGGGTGGGAAGACATAACTCCCACTTAAAATGTTATTTAACCAAAGAGTGCGCCTAAACCGGCTGCTGCCTCTTCAGAGGATTTTTCTTCCTTTTTCTCTTCCTTCTTTTCCTCCTTAGTTTCTGTTGCTGATGTTCCTTCAGATGGTGCTGCTGCAACTGCACCTGCTGCAGCAGGCATTGAAACTGCTTTATTCATTGCTTCCTCAATATCAACACCTTCTAATGCCGCAACTAAAGCCTTTATTTTTGCTTCATCTACTTTTATACCAGCCGCTTCCATAACTTTCTTGATATTCTCCTCGCTTATTTCCTTACCTGCTTTGTGCAACAGCAATGCTGCATAAATGTATTCCATTTTCTACACCTCATTAATTATTTATCATGATTAACCAAAGAGTGCGCCTAAACCGGCTGCTGCCTCTTCAGAGGATTTTTCTTCCTTTTTCTCTTCCTTCTTTTCCTCCTTAGTTTCTGTTGCTGATGTTCCTTCAGATGGTACTTGAGTTGGCATAACAGAAGCAACTTCTATACCCAATTTCTGTTTTGCTTCATCACTCAGAGTGGCAGCTATGCTATAAGCATATCCCTGGGCCTTTTGCAATAAAACTTCAATAACATCTTTTGTTGGATAATCAGCATTATATGCTAAGTTAAACGCTTGTTGCGCTGCTTCTATTAATTTCAACTCTATCACTTGCGGTGTTGGATAATCAGCATTATATGCTAAGTTAAACGCTTGTTGCGCTGCTTTAACAATCTCATTGAAGTATCGATCTTCATCAATTGCTAAAAGATCTTTATCATAAACAATACCATTCTCTATCATAGCATTTATATTTATACCTATCTCTACAGGTTTAATATTAAGTTTCATTAAAATATTAGCTATTTGTTCATTAATTACTTCTCCCTTTTTAACAACAACGCTATCTTCCTGAACTACTATACTATTCCCTTGAATTCTCGCTTTTATGCCAGCTGCTTTTAATTCTCCAATAATCGGTCCAGGAGGTAAACCCGTGTCTCCTTCAGGTACAACAATATCATAAGGCGCTATATCCCCTGCTTTAGCAAAAGTTAGTGATTTATTTTTCTCAGCAAACTTGTAAAGTCTAAATGGATTCTCGTTACTTAAAATCAAACCTGTTATAATACTTGATTCTAAAATATCTCGAGCTTTTTCAGGAATACCTGCTAACTCAAATGCTTTCATTAGCACTCTTTTTTTAACTACTTTTATCTTGGCTTTATCTTTTATTTTATGTTTAATTTCCTGATATTGACTACTGGGAAGTTTGTAAATATCAGCAATACCTACAACTTTATAATTCTTAATCTCCTCAGCTAATTGTTGAGCCAACTTTTTTTTCCATTTTTGGACCATTTCCTTACACCTTTATTATTTTATATCTACTTTTACAGGCGAACTCATTGTTTTCTTCACATACACACTTCGTATGTTCTGATGTCCATTCGGAAGTTTTTTCAATATAGCATTAACAACAGCATCATAATTCTTTACTATATCTTTCACATCCATATCTTCGTACCCTATAACTGTTTGTATCAAAGGAATATCTCTTAACCTTACTCTAACAGTGTTCCTTAACCTCTCTATTAAAGGTTTAGGGTCGGCATTAGGAGGTAAAGGCTTAGGCATTTTACCACGGGATCCTAAAATCCTACCAAATTCTTTACCAATAATAACCATCAAAGGCGCTTCTGCTATTAAATAATCCACTTTTTTAATCAACTTTTTAAATTTTTTCTTATTTTCTTTATCTCCCGTGTATTGCATTAACTCATCTTTAGTTAACACTACATCTGCTAATGCTTTAGCTTTAGTAGCAATTACGTCCCCTATAACCATAACTTTTTTAGGTTTACTAAGCCTTGCAGGAAGCAACACTTCTTCAGTAAATCTATTTTCAGGTTGCTTTAAGTTCACCCCTCTTATATTTATTATTATATCAATCGCCTGATTAAAGTTCCTTTTTTTGGAATTCTGCTGTAAGTATTTTAAGGCTTCTTCTATTTTCATCATACCTCACCTATTCTTTGAAATAGTCCTCATACTTTCCTTGTTCAATCTCTTTTAATACATCCTTAGGATTTTTCCCATCAACACTTACACCTGCTGAAACACAAGTCCCTATAACACTTTTAACTGCGGCTTTTAAGGAATTGACTAGCATACCTTCTCTTTTCATTTTAGCAATCTCAATCACTTGTTCAAAGGTTAAATTACCTACAAAATCCTTACCGGCTTGCTGAGATAATTTTTCTACTTTTAATTTATTCTTAATAAGTTGACTAGTAGGTGGAGTGCCTACTTCTATTGAAAATTCCTTAGTTTCGGTATCTACTGTGACCTTAACAGGAACTTTCATACTTGCAAATGCTTTTGTTTTCTCGTTAATCGCATCAATAATTGCTTTTACATTAACTTTTAATTGGCCTAGAGCAGGACCTAAAGGTGGTGCTGGAGAAGCTTTCCCACCTTCTACCAAAGCATCAATGGTTTTTTTCTCACCCATCTTAAACCCCTTATTCACTTATTTTTTTAAGTAGCTCTAATTTCATAGTCAGAGGAATCGGTGTGGAACTATCTATAATTTCCACTCTTGCTTCTTTTTTAGCATAATCTATGGAGATTATTTTAGCTTTGTCGCGTTTTAGAGGACCACCTATAATCTCAACAATATCCCCTTCCTTTAACAACACCAGATCTTCCTTTTCTTCAAAGAAGTGTTTAAGTTCATCAGGATTTATAGGCTTAGAGATCATTCCACGTGAATAAGGATTACCAGCTATTGCTTCCCTTACCGTGTTCTCATCATCAGCCTCAACAAAAATATATCCTTTTATCTCAGGAATATATACAACAGCCTTAACAGGCAAACCTTTACTTCTTACATTATTCTCAATAGCATCAATCAAATACTTTTCCTTTTTACCTACACATCTCACACCATATAAAGGCATATCACTACCTCCTTACATAAAAAGTTTAAATATGACTTTAACAGCATAACCAATTAAACCTGCAAGTAAAATACCTCCACCTGAAATCTTAATTGCTGTTATTACTTCATCACGTGATGGCGTTTTCAATAATTTCAACACACGAATGTACGCTTCTAATTTTTTTCGTATCTTAGGAAGCATGCTTCTCTACCTTAGAATTACCCCCTCCTGCCATCGGCAGTTTAGCGGGTTTTTATCCTAAAATTATATAGAAAGTTTTAAAAAATTATCTTTAAGTATTAACAACATTCTTTTACAAACTTATAAGTTCCACATTCTGTTGCAACTATAACCTTATACTTCTCTCCTTCTAAGCAATAGAATGAGCAGTTATCTGGAGAGAAAGCATAATATGCTATGCCTAAAGGTGAGATATAAGAGTTGTTAAGATGTAAGGAGCAGTGCTTATTAGGATTTGATAGGCTTTCTACGGTTATAGAGGTTATTGTTAGGTTTAGGTTAGAAGGGTTGTCTAAGAGAAGCTTAATAGATTCTTCTGCCTTGTCTATGTAAGTTAAGGTGTAA
>WAPH01000016.1 GCA_015520895.1 Nanobdellati archaeon
GTTATTGTTACTTTAATGTTTATAATACTTATTCCAAAAGAAATTAAGGGGTCTCTCTTTGTTACTACCTTTACTTCCTATGGAAAAGAATTTAAAGTTTATTAATAATTATCATCTCTATGATTGTGCAAAAAACCATTCATGATATTTTCAAGGATGCTATAAATTCAAAACCAATATTTAAAGACAAATCTGTTTTAACTATTAACTTTACTCCTCAAAATATTATGCATCGTGACTCTTTTATTTATACTTTGTCAAAGATATTGGCTGTTTCTTTAAAAGGCGATAAGCCATCTAATGTTTTTATATATGGACCTACAGGTACGGGTAAAACCTTAGTCACAACTTTTGTTTTAAAAGAATTAAAAAAAGCTGCCGACGATAACGGTAGTAATTTGACTTATGTTTATGTTAATTCTAATCTTAAAAGAGTTGCTGATACAGAGTATCGCTTACTTTCTTATATAGCTAATGAATTAGGTGAAAGTATTCCTTTTACGGGTTTACCTACTGATGTTGTATATGACAGGTTTTTTAAAAAACTTAAAGAAATTGGTGGTGTTGTTATTTTAGCTATTGATGAAATTGATATTTTAGTTGAAAAAATAGGCGATAGGTTTCTTTATACATTAACAAGAATAAATCAGGAGCTAGAAGGGGTTGTTGTTTCTTTAATAGGTATATCAAATAATCTTAGTTTTACAGAGCATTTAGATGCCAGGGTTAAATCTTCTTTATCAGAAGAAGAGATCTGGTTTACACCTTATAATGCTTTACAGCTTCGCGATATTTTGAATGAAAGAGCAAAATTGGCCTTTAATGAAGGAAAGATAAACGAAGCTGTTATTAATAAATGTGCTGCTTTGGCTGCTCAAGAACATGGAGATGCTAGGAAGGCACTAGATCTTTTAAGGGTTGCCGGCGAGATAGCAGAGAGATTAAATGCAGAGAAAGTGTTAGAGGAGCACGTGGATATGGCTGAGAAAAAGATAGATTATGATAGAATATTTGAAGCTGTGAAAACGTTGCCTAAGCACTCTAATTTTGTGCTTTATGCTATTATTGAGTTATTAAAAGAAAACGATAATTCTAAAGTTTTAACAGGAGATGTTTATAATACTTATAGCGATATTTGCAAACGCAATAAAATAAAACCACTAACTCAACGCCGTGTATCAGATATTATCTCAGAATTAGATGTTTTAGGTATAATTAACGCGAAAGTTATTAGCCACGGAAGGTATGGAAGAACAAGAGAAATAACTTTTAGCAACTCTTTAGACACTTATCTAAAGATAAAAGATTTTATTAAAAAGGAGTGGTTGTTCAATGATTAAGGCTGTGTTTCTCGAAAGCAAGGTTGTTGTGTGGGATGAAAAGGAGGGAGAAAAACTATACCAAAATAAATATTTTGGGAAATGGATAGAAGAAGAAGGAAAAACTAAGTATTTACAATTATCTTTGCCTGAGGCCATGTATTTAGCAGAAAGAGAGATTATAGAGGTATGGAAAGGAAATAAGAAGCTAAGCATTAAAGAATTTTATGATATGTGTTGTGAAGTTGATAAAGAGTTTCCTCAAAAATTTACTGTTTTTAGAGATTTGCGTAACCGAGGTTATATTGTAAAATCTGGATTTAAGTTTGGTACTCATTTTAGAGTATATGAGAAAGGCGTTAATCCTTATAAAAAAGGAGAAAAAACAAAAAAAGAGCATACTAAATATAATGTACATGCGGTTCCTGAAAATCATATGCTTAGCTATCATGAATGGTCTCGATATGTAAGGTTAAGTCATACTATCCGTGCTCAGGCGTTGCTTGCTGTTGTTGATGAAGAAGGTGATGTAACTTATTACACTATTAATAGAGTCAAACCTTAACCACCAGAAACTATTTTTATAACTTGTAATGTATCTTTGTCATTTACTTCTTCATCATCAGGTATTATTTTTCCATCTTTACTTACTAAATATTCTTCAGGATTATAACCTGCTTCAATAAGAACATCTCTTACCTTTTTTATACCTTCTTTTATCTTTACTTCTTTTATTTTGTTGTTGTTTTTCTCTTTTATAATAACCATAATTTAAAATATTATTAAAGTATTATTTAAAAATCTTTATATTCTTGTTTAACCTTAACATTTATTATGAGAACTTTACTTTACAGAAGTTATTTAATGCCTAACCAAGAATGGATTGTTTTTACTATTAAAGGCACAAATTTATGGAAATTTGTATTAAAAGGACTCGATAATTTAGCAAAAGCAGTATTCGAAATTTCAGGAAGTAAAATTTATAAATTATATTTGATGATAGACGATACAGAAACAGCTAAAACAGGTAATGTTTCTTATAGATATTATGTAAAGTATAAAAAAACATGGGATGATTATAGCAGATTTTGGACTTATGTAAAAACAAATGGTTGGCAGAATATTAAAACTAAAGAGTCTGAGGTAACTTTTAAAATATCTCCTTATTTGGAAACAAAATTTGAATATGCTAATACTATCCATAGGAGTCTTTTATGGGCTTATCATTATATGTGGTATAATAATCGTGTATTAGACTTATTAGAGTTAAGTAAAGAACTTAACAGGAGATTCATTGAAGAAATAAAAGCTAAATTAGGTGCAAGCAAGTTTGATAAAGGTTTATTGGATGCATGGAGGATGGGAGAATGAAATACTCTTTAATATTAACTTTTAAATGTTATGATCCTTTATTAATTTCAAATATGTTAAAAAGACTTGATATAAAAATAAAAGACAGAGTTTTTTATGATGTAGAAAACTCTCAAGAAGAAGTTATTATTTCTTTAAAGGCTAAAGATGTAACTGCTTTAAGAACTGCTATTAATGCAATCTTACGTAATTTAAAGGTTGCCGAAGATGCTATGGCGATAAAATGATTATAGAAAAAGAAAAAGGTTGTTTAGTTGAAGTAAAGGTTAAACCTAATCAGAATGCTTTTAAGATATATGAAAGAAATGGAAGAGTGATAATAGAGGTAAAAAGTAAAGCCGAACATGGAAGAGCAAACGAGGAACTGTGTAGAAAGTTGGAAAAACTATTTAAAAATAAGGTTATTATTATTAAAGGTAAGAAACTCAGTCGTAAGACTTTATTCATCGAAAATATCACTCAGGATGAGTTTCACAGGTTGCTTAGAGATCATGATTATTAATTCATCATTTCACTATCTTCTCTAAGCAACCTATCGTTTGAATAGGAGGTGATTTTAATGGCAAAATTAGCACAAACATCTATTAAATATGTGGTTAGAGCTAAGTTTTATGCGAATGGTGTTGTTGAAAAACCAGACATTATTGGAGCTTTATTCGGTCAAACTGAAGGCTTGTTAGGTCCTGATTTAGATTTAAGAGAATTGCAACGCACTGGTAAAATAGGAAGAATAGATGTTGTTAATATTAAAGTAGAAAAAGGAAAAACAACAGGAGAAATAATAATTCCTTCAAGTTTAGGAAGTACAGAATCTGCATTAATAGCTGCTGCTATTGAGACTATAGAAAGAATAGGCCCGTGTGATGCTGAAATTAAAGTTGAGGCATTGGAAGACTTAAGAACTATAAAACGTAAGTATATTACCGAGAGAGCTAAAGATTTATTAGCCTCTTTATTATCTCAAGTACCTGATTTAAATGTTTTAACTGAGGAGATCTTACAGGCAGTACGAGCAGGAGAAATTACAGAGTATAAAGGCATGCCGGCAGGTCCTGATGTTGCTACCTCTGAAGAAGTGATATTTGTTGAAGGAAGAGCAGATGTTATTAATTTGTTAAAACATGGGGTTAAGAACGCTATTGCTATTGGCGGTACTTCTATAAATGATGAAGTAGTTAACTTGTCTAAGGAGAAAATAGTAACTGTGTTTTTAGATGGGGATCGTGGAGGAGATTTGATTTTGAAGGAATTGCAGGATATGGGTGCGGAAATAGATTACATAGCAAGAGCTCCTCCAGGTAAAGAAGTTGAAGAGCTGACAAAGAAAGAAGTGTTTAAAGCTTTACGTGATAGGTTGCCTGTCAATAAAAAACAAATACCTGTTATGGAAGCTAAGGAAGAAAAAACACAAAAGAAACAAGAACCTAAAAAACAACAAAACGGGTCTATTATAAAAACTAAAACTTCTGGAAAAGGAGAGTTGCCAGAAGAGGTTAAGAATTTAGTAAATGAGCAACTTGAGGAGATACTTGGCACAAGAGCGTCTGCTATTTTCGATGAAAACCTTCAGTTATTAGGAAGGGTTCCTGTAAAGGAACTTGCTAATGCTTTAAAGCAAGTTGAAAAGGCCTATGTTGTTGTTACTGATGGAGAGGTAACATCTGCATTGTTAAAAGTTGCCGAGTCAAAGGGAGTTAAAGTGGTTGCCTCAACCAAGAAAATTCCTTTAAAGTCTCGTAAAATAACTTTGATTCAGGGGTGAGAGAATGAGTAAAAACTTAGATGAGTTAAACCAACAGTATGCTAACCTTTACCAACAATGGCAACTTGTTGTAATGCAAAAAGAACAATTTGTCATGCAACTTAACGAGGTGGAGAACGCGTTAAACGAAATAAGCAAAGCAAAGGAAGAGGACGATATTTATAAAATTGCTGGTACAATTATGATTAAAAAAGATAAAAGGGAGGTTGAAAAGGAACTTAAAGAGTTAAAGGAAACTTTAGAGTTACGAGTAAAAACATTAGAAAAACAAGAAAAGAACTTGAGAGAAAAACTTGCAGAGATGCAGAAAAAAATAGTAAAAGTTCAAGGAGGTGCGGGATAACTTTGCTATAATCTTAACAACTACTTTTACAATTATATTTTATAAACTTTTTTATTAATTATATATAATTATTAATTAATGATAAAGAACGTAAGGAGATAAAAATGCGTGAGAGGTATAAAGCTCTGGAAGAAAGATATAAAAGTTTAAGAAGAAAAATAGAGGAAAATACGGATATTAAAATATATAAAGAAGGAGTTCCTTTACCTCAAAATTACATTGAAATAGGATCTTTATTCGATATTGTAACTGGTGAAAAATACATACTTGCGGTTAAAAATGATTATAAAGAGAAGTAATTCTTAACTTTATTAAATACATAACTTCTATTTTAATATTTAAGGTGTTATGATGAAAAAAGCTTATTTATATAATAAAGATTCTCAAAGTATTAAATGTTTAGCATGTAAACATTATTGTATAATAAAAGAAGGGAAAACCGGAATTTGTCATGTAAGAGCCAATATGGATAATGACCTTTTTCTTCTAACCCACGGGTTAATAGCAGCAGAACACCTTGATCCTATAGAGAAAAAACCTTTTTATCATTTTTTACCATCTACTACTGCCTACTCTTTAGGTACTTTTGGATGTAACTTTCGTTGTCTTTTTTGTCAGAACTGGCAACTTAGCCAAGTAATAAAGAAATTATCTAACTTTGATGCATCTAAAGCATTAAACTTTTTAAGAACTTATAGTAAAGAAATAGATGCAAAAGAAGCTATTAAAAAAGCAATACATTTAGGTGCTAAAACAATCGCTTATACTTATAACGAACCCACTATTTGGGCAGAATTTGTTAAAGATATAGCTAAACAAGCAAAAAAACACAAATTAAAAAACGTTATGATATCTAGTGGTTACGAATCTAACGAAACAATAGAATATTTAGAAGAGATTGATGCTTATAATATTGATCTAAAAGGCTTTACAGACGAATTTTATATAAATGTAGTTGGAGCAAAACTTGAAAATGTTTTAGATACTATTGAAACGTTGCATAAAAGAGGAAAATGGATCGAAATTACTACATTATTAATTCCGGGAAAAAATGATAATAAGCAAGAGCTTAAAGATCTTACTGCTTTTATTGCAGGTATAAGCGAAGATATTCCATGGCATGTTAGTAGATTTCATCCCGATTATCTTATGCAGGATGTGGAACCTACACCTATATCTACTTTAGAGAGAGCAATAAGTATTGGGGAAGAAGCAGGCCTGAATTATGTGTATATTGGAAATGTTGTAGGTCATGAAAAGGAACATACTTATTGCCCTTGTTGCCAGAATGTAGTAATCAAAAGGCAAGGCTATTTAGTTGAAAATTATTTAGACGAGAAAGGCAAATGTCCTTATTGTTCTTGTAAGTTGGCGGGTGTGTGGGAATAAAGTTTATCTTTAATCATATTCATTTCTTTTTCCACTTCTCTTATAAGGTTGTGAGTTTCTCTTCTCAATATATATATTGCTATACCTATGCTCATCCATGTAATAGCTAAGAACAACGTTTTAACATCAACAAATACAGCATTATACATAATAAGAGAGGATATGAGAAAGGCAATTAATATAATAACTATGTCGTATTTAAATCTTAAAGAACTTCTAGCATATAAATGCTTTCTTTTGAACTTTAAGGATAAAGCTGCTAAACTCATAAGCATGTAAGTTATAGAAGTAGTAAAAGCCGCTAAAGTGGCCAAACTAATTAGTGGTAAGTTAAGTAAATAAATGGTTGCCAACATTAAGCCTATGAAGGTTATAGAAAACCAAGGAAGTGTTTTGCTTTTATCTAATGAAGCGAATATTTCCGGCAATACTTTATCTTTTCCCCAAGCATAAAAGAATCGTGAAGTAGCATAAATACCTAAAGGTATTTTTATCATGAGTAAAATTAATAATCCGTTAATAAGGAAATTAGCTATGTCAGAAGGTATTAAATTAAATAGTTCTTTAGAACGAGATATTTCATTTAAGGGAAAAGAACCATATATTAAGGTTGCGAAGATCATATATATAAAAAAAATAGTAGTTAATGCTAAGAATATAGCAAGCGGTATGTTTCTTTCAGGATTCTTTATTTCACCACCTACGTATGTTACAACTTCAAAACCTTGATACATAGAGAATAAAACAGTAGCAACTAATAAAATCTCCTTCCAAGAAACTGGACGTAAGTTACTTATGAGTGTGTTCGTATCAAAGTTATATAGCATAAAAATCATAGATGATAAAAAGAAAAGGAGTGTTATAAAAAAGGTAGCACTTTGAAGTTTAACTAATAAACGCGTATTAGCCATGAGGATTAGCAAAAAAATCATGATGAGAACCAAACCCACCTCGAATGATTGTATGTGCTCTGGCAACCAATCAAATTTATTTATTATTATTTTGGAAAGTACTCTTAAATAAAAAGATGCACGAGCAATAAGATTAAAAGTAATTGCCCAACCTAATACAAATCCTATAAAAGGATGTATCATTCTACTTATAAACGCATATTCTCCAGCTGATTTGCTATATGCTGTTCCTAACATTCCATAAATATAACCTATAATCAAATCCATTAAGTAAATTAGAACAAGAGAGAGAAGAACATAAGAACCAATAGCATACGTATTTTGGACATCTAATAGTAAATAGAATACTCCTAGTCCTAATATGGAGTTTATAGTAAAAGTAGTGATTTCCATCAAATTAAAATGCCTCTTAAGCATATATTTTATACTTATTTAACTCCTTTATATTATTATGTATTTTCCGAATAACGAAAATAAAAACAAGAACAAAACGAATATGTTAAATATCTTAAAAACAGTTTCGTTCTTAAAAAACTCTTTATACATTAAACCTCCATCAAAAGGATAAAGAGGAAGAAGATTGGCAATACCTATACCTATGTTAAGCAGAAATATCCATTTAAATAAATCTATGATATAAAGAAGCACAAGTAAGGGAATATAAATAAATAAATTATTTTTAATACTTGATTTGAGGTCATAATTAGCAATAATATTCCCTATGCCAATAAATCCTTTTGATTTATTTTCTGGATGTTCTGATAATTTCACTTTATACGTATCATTATTAATTGTTAAGATTATTGTTTCATTGGGCTTTTTATGTGATAAGCATTCTATAAAAAATGTTAGATTATTAATACTGTGATTATCAATAGCAGTGATTGTGCCGTTAGGAGGTAAGGTATTATAAGCGTAAGTGCTATTAAATACGTATCCGTAAGAGATTCCTTCAAATTCATAGATATTAAGAGTAGATAGCCCATAACTAAGTAGGAAAAACAAACCACCAAAAAATAAGGCAGTTAAAAAATTTGAGAAGCTTCCGGCCGCATAAACTCTTAGCTTTTTCAATCTAGAAGCTTTTTTTAATGATCTTTCATCTGGTTCAGCAAACCCTACGGGTAAAAATGCGAAGACACCATAACCCAAAGATTTAACTTTTATTTTATTCGATAATGCTGCAATTGCATGTGCTAACTCGTGAACACTCACAATAATTAATAAACTTAATATCCATTTATCAAAAGGCACGGTAAATATAGGAAGGTTATATTTAGCAGGAACTGAGATTGGTAATACTAATTGTAATGGTGAGGATGTTACGGCCATATTCTTGACCTTTGCTAATATTAATGCTAAGCTTCCCCCTAATAACAATCCCAAACCGTAACCACTGATACCTAATATAAAGCTAAGAACATAAACCATTATTATTAGCCCTTTAGGTATTTCTAATCCTTGAAATACACTTTTTAAACCTTCTTCTACCATTCCTGCTTTTATAAATAAAACATAAGAAATTAACATATAAAGTAGGTATTGCTTTTTATTTTTCACCTCTTTTAGCGCTAATATGCCTATGCTTAGAACAATGGCAAAATCTAAAATTGGTTGTAAATATTTTTCATATTTTTTGGAAAGATTCGTAAGTGTTTTAATACCTTTATCTGTTCTCCTTAAAAATGCTATTCCTTCTCTTTTAAACTTTTTTCTTTCTAATATTAATATTATGGCAATAAAAACTAAGAATATTATCCAATCATAACTCATTGAGATTCCCTCTTAGCTATTTCGGTAATTAATCTTATTCCGTAACCTGTTGCTCCAGCACCCCCTTTCCATGTGGGTTTTGTTGTGAATGCAGAAGGTGCTATATCTAAATGAGCCCATTTTGTGCCTGGTTTTATAAATTCTTTTATAAACATCCCTCCAATAATGGCACCTCCCCAAAGATAAGGAGGGGCATTGACTATATCTGCAAAATAACTTTTTAACTTATCTTTATAAATTTCATCCCATAAAGGCAAAGGCCAACACCTTTCTTCTATCTTTAATCCTATATCTTTAATTTTGTTTATAAAATTTTCATCATTTCCCATAATGGCAGCAACTTCCTCCCCCAACGATATTATGGAGGCTTTAGTAAGAGTAGCAAAATCAATGAGATATTCTAGAGGATATCTATCTTGTAAATACCATAAAAGATCTCCAAGTATTAACCTTCCTTCAGCATCTGTGTTTGTTATTTCTACTTGTTTACCGCTAAGACTTCTGACTATATCGCCGGGTTTATAAGCATCTTCACTAACTAAATTTTCCACAAATATTCCTGCTCCTATAACATTTACTTTTATTTCTGATTTGGCCACAGCATAAACTCCATAAAGTGCAGCTATTGCTCCTGCCATATCGAATTTCATGTGATCTATCATTCCTTCTTTAAGTTTGTAGTTATATCCTCCCGCATCAAAAATAACCCCTTTACCTGCAAAGGCTTTATATGGTTTTCCTTTTAATGGAGTATATTCGACAATTACGGCAACTGCTTTTCTTTTACTTCCTTTACTTACTATATTGACTAATCCCCAATTTTTAAGATCATGTCCTTTTAATATCCTAATTTTTACATGTGGAATATGAGAAAAATCTTTAGATATGATAGATGCTATAGTTTCAGGCGTTTTTTGAGATGGAGACTCATTAAGCAAGTTTCGCGCTTTTATCACACTTTCTATTACAGCATTTAATCTCTTTAAAAAACCCGGTGATCTTTCTTGCTCATATATTAGTTTTATTTTTTTAACATTTCTTTCTTTGTAATCATAGGTAGAGAGTATGCTAAGTTGAGATAACACCATGACTTCATCATCATCCTTGAAAAGATTGTCTATTATTAGCTCTGGTTCCTCATAATTATTAGTCAGATATTGAGAGAACTCGGCATAGCTCCTTATAATATAGGCCTTTTCAATTTCTTTTATCCCTTTTATAACATAAAGTACGTTTTCATTTTCTATCTCAATTACTTTACCTTTTTCGAAAAATTGTTTTTTTGAACGAATTAGATTTTCAGCTTTTTCTTTAACCTTCTGCTCCTTAATATGTTTTAAATCGTTTATTATTATTCCCCTAATAACTCTTTTTTGATTAATAAGGCATCACCTTCTAAATTAGGAGATTCGCTAATAGCAACACCTTTTATTTTAAAATCCTTCCATGCTCTTACCATATCTTTATAATTAAAATCACTTTCTTTTAATATTAAATGGTTTTGCTCCCCTTTTTCTCCATAAGCTATTCCTGAAAAATGAATATGCATGTTTTTTAAGGCTTCTTTTCCTAATTGCTCCTCTATCTTTTTTAATATTTCTGTAAATTCCTCATAACTATTAAATTTACCTTTGCTTCTTGCATGTATATGAGCGAAATCTATACATGGAAGTACTTGTTCAATTTCTTGGCTTAAACGGATTAATTCGTCTAAATCACCAAATTGTGTAGGCTTTCCTGTGGTTTCGGGTCTTATCCACAGTTCTATTCCTTTGTCTTGTGCTTCTTTAACTATACGTTTTAAACTTTCCTTTACAATTTCATAGGTTTTGGATTTATCTGAGTTTAAATAATATGCTGCATGAAAAACAATAGAATAGGCTCCTGCTTCCCATGCCCTTTCTGCTGTTAATAATATTCTTTGAATGCTTGCTTCTTTTTTTGCTTTATCTGGTGAATTTAGGTTGATGTAATAAGGGGCATGAGCTGTAAGAACTACATCGTTACTTTGAGCAATTTTTTTGGCGAGTTTTGCATTTTCGCTACTTAAATTTACTCCTCTAACGAATTCTAATTCCATAGCATCTAATCCTATTTCTTTCACTTGTTTAATACCATTAAGTATAGATGGTTTTGGTGTGCTAAGTGGTATGCCTGCAGTTCCTATCCTTAACCTCTCCATAAAAACAATATATTTGTGCTAAAACTATATATAATTATGGAGTTTGAACGAGTTACAACTGGAATTCCTGGATTGGATAAGTTGTTATACGGAGGTATACCTAAAGGACATGTGGTATTGATTTCAGGGGTCGCAGGTGCTGGTAAAACTACTTTTTTAAGTCAGTTTTGTTGGGAGGGGCTTCAAAAAGGGGAAAAAGCGTTATTTATTACTTTAGAAGAATCACCAGAAGAAATAAAAGGAGATATGCTTCAATACGGATGGGATTTTGATCAATATGAAAAGAAAGGTATGTTTCGTATAGAGTATTTTGATCCTTTTGAATTAAGCGATATGAGCCACAGGCTTAGAGACCTCATCGAAGTTAATAAATATGATAGGGTGGTTATAGATTCTTTATCTTTGTTAGGTATGTATATAAAAGATGAATATGAAATAAGAAAAAAACTGTTTAAAATAGTACAAGCTTTAAAAAAGAGCAAAGCCACCTCTCTTTTATCTGCTGAGATACCAGAGCATGAGCCTAAAAAACTTTCTCGTTATGGAGTGGAGGAGTTTGTTGTTGATGGCGTTATTGTTCTTTATTACCTTAATATGGCAGGAGAAAGCTTTGGTAACATAGAAGTTAGGAAGATGAGAAGAACTAAACATGCTCATGGAGCTTTTCCAACAATTATAACAAAGAACGGCTATTATGTAAGTGTTGAAAATTTAGATGGTGATATATTGAGATAGAGAGACACCATAAAGCATATATTTGACCTTTAACAATTATATAGTTTAAGGTGAGTTAAAATGGTAAAATCACCCGATGAAATATTAAAAGATTTGGAAATGCTAACTGAAGAAATAAAGGAAAAAAGTCAAGAAAAGAAAGATAAAAACGTAGTTAAATCAAAGAAAGTAAAAAGAACCAAAATCAGATCAAAAGAACCAGAAGTAACAAAGAAACTTCAAAAATCCCTGCAGTTGCTAGAAAAGGAAGTCTTCATTAAGATTGATGATCCTTTAACTATTGCTCGTGATCTTTTACATAGTAAGAAAATTGTAAAAGGTATAACTACAACATTAATGGCTTTAACCAAGGTTAATAAACTAAGGGAAGAGCTTGTTGAAAATTTAAACCGACATATAGAAGAACTAAAAGAAATTGTGATTTCCTTAGAGGAAAACCTTAATCTAGACCATTACAAAGATAACATAAAAGGTTCAAATCTAGAAGCATTTAATGAATATATAGATACAATTGAGAACGATATTGAAGAAATAAGAAGGAACATTGGTTTAGCTAAGTAACGGTTCGGTGAGAGCATGGTTGAAAAAATTATTAAAAGATTTGATGTGATTTCTGTAGGAAAAATTTATGGGATGTTAGGCGTAATTATGGGAGCGATAGTGGGAATAATATTTTTATTATTAGCGTTTATAGGTTTTCCTTTAGGGGGAGCAAGTAGTAGCATACTATTAGGATTATTTTCTCTTATTCTTTATCCAATTTTCTTAGGTATTGGAGGATTTATTAATGGTGTGATAATAGCTTTTCTTTACAATGTTGCGGCTAATTGGATAGGTGGTGTAAAAGTTGACCTTGAATAAGGTTTCTTTTTATCTTATTTTTAATATTTCTTTTATCTGTCATTAAAATAAATATGCTTTTATTCTTTATCATTTGATGTAATTTTATTGCTTCGTCCGCTTTTTTTTCATTATCTATTACAGCATAACTAATTTGATGTGAGAATGCTAATATATCGTAGGGGAATGAATAAGTGTAAGTATATGGTTTTTCTTTAGGCTTTATATTCAAATTACCCTTTATTATGATTGGTCTCGTGTTGAAAGGCAAAGGGGCGGTTATATCTTCATTAAATGTTTTCTTGATTCTTTCTATTATTTCTGTGCTTGCAGAGTTTTTTCTTTCTAAAAGATAAGCAGTTTTTTTAGAAATTCCTAATTTGTTAGCAAACTGCTGGAGACTTAATCCTTCCTTCCTTCTCAACTCTTTTATTTTATAATTATCGATATAAGTAGTATTTTTACCTTTTTTAACAACTGTAACTTTTTCATTACTTACCATTTTTTTGAAGGTACGAGGATTCGTTATATATATGCTTTTATTGATATAAACTTTACCGTCATTTATTCTAAGGGATTTATATTTTGGAGCAATTATGAAAGGTAAAGCATGAAGGAAGCAGGCAACATTACGAAGGTCTATAGCACTATAATTAGTTAAAGAACTAGCATCACTTAATACTTTAATAATATATCTATTTGCTTCTTCTATAATAAAATCTATGCTTCTTTTAACAAATTTTGCATAATTTATTTTATTTTCTATCAACCATTTTTCTAAATCTTCTTTAATTTTTTCTTTTGCTATGCTTTCTTGCATAGTTTTATAACTTTTATCATTATTTAAAAAATTATTTATGCCTGCCTTGCCATTATAATAATATGGCCTCTCAACAAAACCCTGTAATTAATTTACAAAAGGCAATTAATGATTTGAGCAAAATTGTGAAAGAACTCAGCGAACGTATTAGATTAGTAGAGGAAAAAATAGAAGGCATAGAAGCAACTATTTCTGAAATACAGGAAAAGGATAGAAGTGTTTTTCAAGAATTAAACTCTTTTAAGAAGAATACATCTTTAGTTCTGGATGATCTTACAAAAAGAACAACAACTCTTGAAATGAATTTATTGAATTTAGAGAAAGATTTAAAGAATTACGCGAAAAAAGTAGAATTAAAAGAAATAAAATACTATATAGACCTTATAAAACCTGTAACAACGAGATTTGTTACAAAACAGGAAGTTGAGGTTATGATGAAAAAATTAAAAGCAAACAAATCTTAAGAGGAGAGAAAAGATGGTTAAGTTTAAGTTATTTGGTGGATTTAAGAAAAAAACTCCGGTTCCTTTAAGTAGGTATGTAGAAGTTGCACGGAAGATGATGGAATCTGGTAAAACTCAGGCAGAGGTAGCAAGTTTTCTGAAATCTAAAGGATTAAATTACCATCAAATAGATATTGTTATGAGGCATGCTATAAAGTCTGCTACGTTAGAAAAAGATACTACTGCTAATGTTTCAGAAACCCAACATTCTCCTGCACCTCCTCAACCTCAACCTTCTTTACCTTCGCAACCCACTAATAAAGCAGCACCTTCTCAAGAGCCTTTACCCTCTCAACCTTTAAATCCTAACCAGAATTTGCATCCTACTTTTACACCACAACCCTCACTTCCTCCATTGCCACCTCAACATCCTTCATCTCCCTCTTCTTCTGTGGATGATGATGAACTCTTGATGGAGTTAGAGGAAATAATAGATTTAGTTTTAAAGAACAAATATGGCGATGTGTTAATTGTAAAAAAAGATGTAGAAGAATTAAAAAAGAAATTAAAGGAGTATGTAGGATCTTTTGAAAAAAAGATAAACGATATTAAAAAAAGACTAAATGAATTAGAAAATAAAGAACAAACCAATTATGCTGAAATAACCAAAAAAGTAGAAGATTTAATACCTCGTATTAATGCTTTAGAAAGCGCTTTTAAGGATAACGTTCCTACTATGCTAGATGAATTAAGGAAGATAGAAGAGACTTTAGATCTAAGAAAAGAAGAAAAGACGTTAACGGATAAAGAGCAAAAAGATAAAAATGAGAAAAAATTCGATATAGATTTAGGAGATCTTATAGAAGGGGAATAATATGAAAGCATATACTTTAGGAGGTTATAACGAAGTAGGAAGAAATATGACTGCTATAGAAGTTGGAAGGGAAGTTGTTATTATGGATATGGGCTATCATATGGACAAGATTATAGGTATGAGTGATGAAGAAAGAGCAGCGCCCTTATCTGAATTAAGGAGGCAAGGGGCTGTACCTGATGACACTCCTATAAAAGGGAAAAAAGTAGTTGCTATTGTTATATCTCATGGACATTTAGATCACATAGGTGCTGTCCCAAAAATGGCAGATAATTACCCTAATGCTCCTATTATTGTAACTCCTTATTCTGCCGAAGTTCTTAAAAGAATGGCTAAAGAGGAAGGAAGAGGTCACATATCTAAAAGAATAAAAGTATTAAATTACGGAGATCGTTATCATATAAGTAATAATTTTGAAGTAGAATTAGTTTATGTTACTCACAGCATACCTAATTCTTCTATGATTTTGCTTCGAACAAAAGAGGGAAACATAGCATATTTAAATGATTTTAAAATTGATTTTAGTCCTACTTTAGAAGATCCTTTCAATAAACAATACTTTAAAAAGTTAGGAAAAGAAGGTATTAAAATATTGTTTATGGAGAGTTTAAGAGCAGAAGAGTCTTCGAGAACGTCATCTGAAAAGATAGCTAAAGAAATGTTAAAGGACGTTATAAATCGTGCATACCAAGAATCAAAGAAGGGGGTTGTGGTAGTATCTACTTTTTCTTCTCATATAGCAAGGATCAAAGCTGTTTTGGAAATCAATAAAGGAAGAAGAAATGTTGTTATGTTAGGAAGAAGCTTAAAGTTGTATACTGGGGCTGCAGTAGATGTAGGCTTAATGGACCGAGGTGATATAAGAGTGCATACAAAAAGAAAAACCATTATGCAAGTACTTAAAGAAATTGAAAAAAATAAAGGAGAATGGATTATTATTAGTACGGGTAATCAGGGAGAATATGATGCCGTTTTAACACGCATGGCTCGAGGTGAATATCCGTTTAAATGGGAAAAGGAAGATGAAGTAGTGATAAGTTCTAATCCTATACCTCATCCAGTTAATATAGCTCAGCGTTATGTCCTTGAAAGAAGGCTTAGAGAACAAAAAGTTAGGATAATAGACGGAGTTCATGCATCTGGTCATGCAAGAAAAGAAGACCTTAGAGATATAATAAGATGGCTTAATCCTGAAATATTGATTCCAAGTCATGGTTATTTGGCTAAAACATCTGCTTTAGCAGAAGTGGCTATGCAAGAAGGTTATGAACTTAATAGGAATGTTTTATTAAGTAGTAATGGGAAGGCATGGGAGATAAAATGATAGACATTACTGGTTTTGCTATTATGCTGTTTAATTTTTTGATTACTTTGTTTTTTCCTCAGCCGTCTTATTTTGTTTTAGAAGGTAATGTTACTTATGTATACGATGGCGATACTTTTGAAGTTTTTATTTATAACACATCTACCTATGAAAAGGTGAGATTAAAATGTATAGATTTCCCTGATTTGTATCCTTCTTATCGATTAGAAAAATGGTTAAAAGCAGGAGTTAATAATAAATCTGTTGTAAAACAATGTTATTATAAGGGTAATGAAATTGTAAAACATCTTGTATTACATAAAAAAGTATATATAATAGAGGATAAACCATGGGAACGAGACAAATATGGTAGGTTATTAGGTTATGTGATGTTGAATCAATCATTTGATTTAAATAAATGGCTAATTGTTGAAGGATACGCTATGCCTTATTATTGTGATACTTATAAGATATATTATAAAAAAGAAGGATGTTTGTGGAATTCTTAAACATTATATTGCAATATTATTTATTTAAAACATAGAAAGTTATAATAAGTTATGAGTGATGTAATTTATGTGTTAGATTCAGCAGTTTTTATAAAAAATGCAACTTCTTGGTTTAATGACAAACTTTGCGTTACTTCATATTTGGTTTATGAGGAACTTCTATCTCCTCAAGCACGAATGGAATTTGAGAGAATGCAACTTCAAAATATGAATTTGTACGTTCCTTCAAATAAGTTTAGAAAAGAAGTGGAGGCTAAGGTAAAAGGATTAAAGCTAAGCAAAACAGATGTAGAGCTTTTAGCCATAGGTTATGAGTTGTTTAAGAAGGGCAAGAAAGTTGTTATTGTCACAGATGATTATTGGATACAAAATGCTGCGAGGATGTTAGGAATAGGTTATAAGGGAGTTGAAAGAGGGGAAATATTTAAGACGTTGAGATGGAAAAAAATATGTGAGAGTTGTAAGCATGAGCAACAAGAAGGAGAAAAATGCTATAAATGTGGATCCAAAATTGTTTGGGTTCCTGTGCTTTAATTAAATTTTAATTAATCAAATTTCGTATTTTATCAAAGAAAGATTCTTTTTTGATTATCTCTTCCTCTAACTCAGTAAATGTATTAATCCTTTTTAATTTTTTAAAATTTCACCTTTAACATCTCACATATGAAGATCATAATTAAAAAAGGTAATATGAAAGAATACTTTGATAAATACGGGATTCCTGTGGTTTTAATTCTTATATTTATTTTTTCATTTTACATGAGAATGCTACCTAATTTAGGGGATTATCTACAAGCCATTGATCCTTATTATATTTATAGAACTACTAATGATTTAGTTAATAATAATTTTGAATTAAAAGACATCGATTATATGAGGTATTATCCTACAGGTTTTAGTCCTAAAAAAGAGCTTTATGTTATTTATTATCTTTATGGCTTAATTTATGTAATCTTTTTTAAATGGTGGGGCTTTTCTTTTTTGAAGTATGCACAGATTATTCCTGCTTTATTAGGAGCATCTTATGTGTTCATAATGTATTTTATTGGTAAAGAATTAAAAGATAAACTTACGGGTGTTTTTGCATCTTTAAATATAGCTGTTCTTAACATTTTATATTACAGATCATCAGCAGGATTCTTTGAAAAAGAACCTATCTCTGGTTTGTTTATGCTCTTAAGCTTTCTTTTCTTTATTAAGATGTGGAAATCCAAATCAATTATAGATGGGGTTTTATCAGGTATATTTACAGCATTTGCTTATGGAGTATGGGGTGGTGCTGTAGCTTTATTTTACCTTTATCCTTTAATAGGGTTAGCATTAACTTTCCTTGGAAAAATGGATTGGGACTCTACTAAGGCATATGCTATTACTTTACTCACATCTGTTATTTTCTTCAATTTAATGTACCCTCGTTATCTTTTTTTAAAAAATACCGTTTTGATGCTTTCTTTTATAACCGCTATTATAATATTAGGAATAGAATATTATAATCTTTATAACCCTCCGGAAAATAAATTTCGTAGAAACGCATCTATTCTTATTTCTTCATTTTTTATATTCCTTTTATCTTCCTTTTTCATTCCGTTTACTGCAAAGATTCTTTCTTCTCTTTCTCACATTATAGTTTATAGAAAAGCTGTTATGGAAAGTACTGTTGCAGAAAACATTCCTGCTAATTTGGGTTACTTTTTATCCTCGTATGGTTCTCCCGAAAATCAATTATCTTCTAACCTTCTTAATTTAAAGAACTATTTTATTCAACACAATAATTATTTTGTGGCGTCTTTAATTTCTTTTCTTATTTTTATTTTAAATATTGTGGGTATTTTAGTTTCTCCTTATTTATGGATCATTATTGGTTCGGGCTTAATTCTTTATCTATCTTTAAAGTCTAATTCTAATAGAATTATTAATGTTATAGCTCTAATATCATTTGTTTTAATGATACTCTCTTATGGTTTCTTTTTACATTCTTCTGGATCTAATACTTCCGCAAATATATTGTACGTATTGTCTGCTGCTTTAATTATACTTTTTGTGCTCTATAACAAACCGAAGGAAGGAATGGTTTTAGTATTTGCAACTGCAACCTTTTTAATGTTTGTGACTAAAGTGAGAATAGGATATGTTACAGGTTTTTGGAGTTCCTTGTTGATAGGATATGCTCTCACTTATCTTATAACTGATATGCTGAAAATTTCTTTGAGATCGCTTAAAAACTTGGATTGGATAAAAATTTCCGCTTTAACTTTTATAGGTCTTTTCTTTATATTTAACACTTACTCTCTGTATGCGCTCGCTAAAACAGTGGGTACTGGAAATTTAAATCCTGCATGGGAAGAAGCTTTTCATTTTATGAGGAGTTCTTTACCGAAAAATGCAACAATATTATCGTGGTGGGATTTTGGTTATTGGTTCCAAACGTTGGGAGAAAGAAGAACCCTGCTTGACGGCGGTAATCAAATAGGTGTAAGGAATATATATGCTGCTCGATATTTTACTTCTCGATACAATGAAACAGAAGAGTTGCTTTATTTGGCTGTTGCCAGACCAACTCATATCTTATTGGATTATACAATGATAGGTAAATATGCTGCTATGTCAAAGATAGCTAATAACGGTAAGTGGATAGATAGCTATGCGGAAATGAGATTTAGAGATGTAAAGTATAATCAAGTTATTTATAATGTTTATGGTGGCTATTACACTGTTTATGTGCCTATAACTAAAAACGGTACTTTAGACTTTAACCGCAATATTAAATTAGCATTTTATCGTAATCCTCAACAAATGATGTATATAAGGTATTTGTGTACTCCAGAAGGTGTCCTTGATATTTTTGATTATACTAATATTACTCCTGAGAAAGTTAGTTTTATTGATGAATGTATTTACATTTTACCCGTAGATTATCGGTTGGGATATATGACTATGAAAGATCCTCGGAGCAATTATCCTCGAGAAATTTATAATTCTAACTTCCATAAATTGTATATAGAGAATGGTAAAAGAATACCTTATGTTAAAAAAGTTTTTGATAATTTTTATGTTAAGATATATAAAGTTAATTATACTTATATTCGTGATCGATTAAACGAATTAGGTATTTCTCAAGATTATATAAATAAATCATTTGAAAAATGTATTTTAACACCTCATGGACAAAAAGATATTAATGAATGCCCTTTATATTACAAACCTGAAGAAAGAAGGTGATCAGGATGATTTTTTATTTTTTAGCTTCCTTTTTTGGTTTATTATTATCTTTTATTGTAACTTTACTTATGCTTAAAAAAATAATTCCGTTTTTTTACAATATTGGGTTACATGGAAAAGACATGAACAAACCTTGTTATTCGGCGGTTCCGGATGGAGGAGGTCTCATAGTCATATTAGGTTTCTTAATATCTGCTTATATTACTTTAATCGTTTCTTATTTTTTTGACATCACTTTTTCTTTTAATTTTATACACTCCACTTTTCTTTCACTTTTATTATTAAGTTTATTAGGCTTCTTAGAAGATCTTACTAATCTAATAAGGAGCAAGAATCGTAAAAAAATAGGTTTTAAGCAAATATATAAGCTGTTTATACCTATCCCTGCTTCTTTACCTGTTGTTTTAGCCGTCCTTTCAAGAGATTACATCACATTGCCTTTTTTAGGGCCTTTGCATGTAGGTTATGTATATCCTTTAATTTTAGTACCGATAGGCATAATAGGAGCAAGTAATGCAACTAATCTTTTAGGGGGTTTGAATGGATTGGAAGGATTACTTTCTTTAATCTCTTTTTCTGCTATTGCTATCTATTCCTTGCACATAAATAATTATTTTATTTTATTTATATCTTTATGTTTAATAGGCAGCATTATGGCGTTTCTTTTTTATAACTGGTATCCTGCTAAAGTATTCCCGGGAGATAGCTTTACTTATTTTGTAGGAGGTTCTATAGCTGTTCTTAGCATACTAGGTGATTTTGAAAGATTTGCTATATTTCTTATGCTTTTATGGTTTATCGAATTTGTATTGAAAATAAGAAGCAAGTTTAAAGCAGAGTGCTTTGGGAAACCATTATCTGATGGTGCTCTTCAAAGACCCTATGATTCTATTTACTCTTTAACCCATATTTTTATGAACGGTAAAAGAGGCGAGAAGCAGATAGTTTTATTGCTTGCACTTTTACAACTTTTTATAAGCGTGGTGGCGTTAATAATTTATTGGTAAAATATATAAACAACTTCTTCCTTTAATATCTTTAGGAGGGGTGTTTATGAAAAAACAATGGTTAATATTAGCCTTAATATTTATAGGATTAATAGGTGCAAGTTATGCAGAGGACGTAACTAATGCTTTGACATGTGAAATAGAAAAAACATCTTCTCCGCCCTCTAATTATCAACCTTTGCTATACGTATTGGCAGGAGATGCTTCAACTTATGATTCTTCAAGCGATTTAGTATTTAATGCTCATGTCTCTAATTATTCATCTACTATCTCTCCCATGCCTCAGTTTGCTTTATATTGTTCAGCAGATAGTTATGGTAAAATTGGTGGAATGGTTGTTGGTCCTCCTGGATGTTCTAAATACTCTTCTTTAGGATTTATGGCTCTTATTAATTTAAGCGATGCCGAAAATGCACATTTAAAACTTAAAGATGGTTCGTCTTTAACAGGAGACTATAATTATCAATTATGTATTTATCCTTATGATACTGTGGGAAGCTACATTACTTGTAAATATGAATATGGTAAAGAATGTGACACCGGCTATACTTGTTTATTTAAATTAACCGGGGTTTATAGCTCTTCCGCTACCTCTTTTGCTGGTACTAATGCTCACCTTTACGAATGCGGTTATGATTTAGGTAGTACTCCTTATTATACGGTTTGCTGTCAGTATCATGTAGGTCTTTCTAATGATGTTATTACCGATGTTTCTTCTCCTGTTGCAGGAAGCATATCTGCTACTTCCACAGAAAAAAACATTTATGTTTTGTTAGGTTTAACCGATAACTTTATTGTAAATCTTTATAATCCTTCTGATACACCAAAGGTGATTGACCTTTATCTTGAAACAAATAATAATTTATTTAAATACTTTTTATGGTTTGAAGACGAGAGTAAAAGATATTCTGAAGATCCGACTCACATACAATTAACCATCCCTCCTAAACAAAGTAAAAGTGTGACTGTTAATGTTTTTGGAGGAAAGGTAGGTATTTACGATTTGGTTATTAAGAAAGTTGTTGATGGAGATCCTGCAAGTGAAAATGTAATTTATAATTCTACAGTAACTGTTATTCCAGGTAAAACTCCAGGAACTGTTGGTAAGTCTCCAGAAGGTTCTTATATTTTACTTTTAACTATTTTGAGTATGGTTGCTTTGTTAATAAAATAATTTTTTCTTTATCTCTTCATTTATTTTTTCAGGAGTCCAAGGAGGATCAAATACTAAATTAATTGTTATGCTTTTAATACCTTTTATAGTAGAGAGTTTTTGCCTTATTTCGTCTAATATATAATCTCCTAAAGGGCATGTAGGGGTTGTTAAAGTCATTGTTATTGTAACTTCTCCTTCTTTCTCTATTTTTATATCATATATAAGTCCAAGATCTACAATATTTATTCCTAATTCTGGATCTATTATTTCCTTTAATTTCTTTTTTATCTCCTCTTTTAACATATTATCACTCAAAATAAGAAAGATAATCTTTTAAAAGCAAATTTTGAACATCATTTACCTCCATACCTTTGAGAGCAAAATATTCCTTTTCTTTTTCATTTATGTCAGATATAGTGCTTTCATGAGTGGCTGCTTTTATTTGATTAGTCTTTAAATTTAATTGTGGTGTAGCTTTTGCTCGTGCTTGGATACTATAGAGGTATATTTGCTGCCTTAAATGTATCTCTTCAATTTTTTCATTTACATTTGCTATTTCTTTTAACTCTAATTTACTTGTATTTAAAAGAAAAGCATTGGTATTGATTATAGCCATAGAATCTTTTTTCATTTCATAGGTGCTTCTCAATTTTATATGAGATCTTTTTTTGCCTACTATTACTCTGAATATACGTATCTTTTTACCTTTGATAAAGAATTGCTCTTTAATATTGTGATTTTCTTGTAAATTGTAAAGTATTCTTATATCTAAATTCTTTCCTTCTATGTTCATTTCTTTTATGGGTTTTTTTATTACGATTATTGCATTTTTTTCATCTATTTTTATTTTTTCCCATTTATTTATAAACAATTTTTTCATCCTATCCCTCTTTCTATCTCTAATTCTAAGAGTTTTTTAAACTCTACTGCAATATCTAAAGGAATCTGAGCTAATTCCTCTTCCACATAACCAACACTTATTATTTTTAAAGCATCTTGAATATTTATACCTTTTGTAAAAAAATATTCTTTTATTTCGTCATTAAAAAAACTAGTTCTTGCTTCATGTGCAATCTCAGATTCTTTATTGTTATTTATTAGCTCTGGAATGGTTATGACTTCTCCTTTATCTAATAACAAGGTATCGCAATCGCTTACACCTATACATTTTTTTCCACTTGCTTTTAATGTATTATTAAAAACATTAATTGCATCTTTATATACTATGCTTTTAGATGAAACATATGCATGAGATTTTTTTCCTTTTAATATAATATTGCTTCCACTTATATGAATTTGATTTTCTTTTGTACTGGAAATACTTTTCATTAATATTTTCGCTTTTTCACCTTTAACTATTATGTTTGGTTTTTTTATGCTTTTTTTGGATCCTATGTTTATATCTATCCACTCTACTCTGGCTTTTTTTTCTACTCTTAAATATTTATAAGGTGTATTTACAATGTTTCTACTCCAATTTTGTAATGTAACAAATTTTCCTTTTACTTTTTTATTTATTAAAGCTTCCATTGCTCCTAAATGAAAAGAATATTTGCGATAAAGAGGAGCAGCGCAACCTTCTATATAATAAAATTCTGAATTTTTTTCTAAGACCATCACTGTTCTTTCAAATTGACCTATATTTTCATGTTTCATGGTGAAATAAGCATAAAATGGTAAAGATATTTTAAGATCTTGAGGTATGTAAATAAAAAGGCCCCCGCTCATTAGAGCTAGATTTAAAGCGTTTCTCGGATTTCTTAAATCACCTATTTTACCTAAATATTTTTTAACCAATTTTTTATGTTCTTTTGAGGCAACTTCTAAAGGCAAGATTATTGCTCCTTTTTCTAAAAATTCTTTTTTTATGTTGTAATGAAGTAAAGAAGAATCTTTTTGAATGCTCGTTCCTGCAAAAAAGCTCTTTTCAATTTCATTAATGTTAAGATAGTCATAAATTTCTTCTATTTCTTTTGGTATTTTTTTTATTTTTGCTTTTGATGGTTCAGGAACGAATACTTTGAAATCATTAAAATTTATGTCATTCTCAATACTTTTTAATACTTTATCATTTTCTTTGTTTTTTAAGAATAGTTTTATCGCTTTTAATCTTAATTTTCTTAACCATTTTTCTTCTCCTTGCCTTTCGGATATGGTTTCAATAATATTTTCAAAATCAATCTTCTCCCACATAATCCTTTATAACCTCCATATTTCCTTCTTTTAATATTTTTCCGTTTTCCATTATGGCTACCTTTTTCCCTACCATCTTAGCAAAATTTACATCATGCGTTATTACTAACGCAGTATGTTGCTTTAATAACTCCGCTAATATTTTTTTACTTTTAATGTCTAACCCAGCATCTACTTCATCTAATATCATTATTTTTGGTTTTAAGAGCAAAGTACTTATTACTTCTATTTTTTTTCTTTCTCCTCCTGAGAGTTCTTTAGAATCTAATTTTTTATTCAATATTGTAGGAGGAAGATGAAACATTTTAAGATAATTGCTGATCAAGTTATCGTCGGTGGTTATTGCGTAAAACAAACGTTTTACAGTTAAATGAGGTATCTCTGGCGGGTTTTGTAATACATAAGTAATACCTTGTTTTACACGTTCATGAGGTTTAAATTTATCAATTTTTTTATTTTCTAAATATATGTTTCCCTCGTAATCTATGAGCCCTGCAATTGCTCGGGCCAAAGTGGTTTTGCCAGCACCATTCTTACCCAATAAAACTTTTGTTTCTTCTTTATTAACCTCTAAATTTACTCCTTTAACAATATCCTTTACTTTTACATTTTCTAATTTAAGAACCACAAGAACCATATCTAATATAACAGTGTTATATTTTTTAAAGTTTTGTTAAAATTTTTAAAAAATTAGTAGTTTCCTTAATATTTATTGAGGGGGCGGTAGCTCAGCCTGGGAGAGCGCCAGACTGAAGATACCTGTATCGGTAGGCGCAACAAATAAAGAGAGCGCTTATCAGATATCTGGTTGTCGCGCGTTCGAATCGCGCCCGCCCCATAAAATAATGGTTAGGTGATTTGATGGGTGTTGTGAGTTCTAACTTTTATGAAATTTCTGTGAAAAAGAAAAAACCTATGACTGGCAGGGTAAACG
The DNA here is from genome assembly GCA_015520895.1 of Nanobdellati archaeon. Classification (GTDB taxonomy): domain Archaea; phylum EX4484-52; class EX4484-52; order EX4484-52; family JAADEF01; genus JAADEF01. Next base: position 25,084 of record WAPH01000016.1, read on the forward strand.
TAGAGAATAAGCCTAAAATAACAGATGTTAAGGCAACTAAGATCGTGGCAAGTTTTGCAGGAGATGCAAAAGTTCCCGGGATTATAGTAGATTTTGAGTATCTTACTGAATACAAGCAAGATAAAGATGTTTTAGCTGAGATTCTTTTGAAAGGAAGTATTCTTTATGCAGTGAAGGATGAAAAGGAAGCTGAAAAGTTAGAGAAACACTTTAAAGAAAATAAAAAGTTAGATGAAGATGTGGAAATAGTTGTTCTTAATCATATTCTAAATAAAGGTACTCTATTGGCTTTGGATTTATCACAAAAGGTAGAGTTGCCACCAGTAATAAATATGCCTCGGATAGTAAGGAGGGGTAAATAATGCAGACCTTACTTTTCGGAGACAATTTTTGGAGTATGCTTTTATTTATTTTATTCTTTTTCCTATATCCTCGCATTTATATGATGCAGATAATTTGGAAGTTGGAAAGTGATTTAAAGGAACTAGAATATTATTACCTCTCAGCTAAAAGGTTGTTCTTGAAAAATGTTAAATTGAAAAAGGCAAAATATAAGCAAGCTGTAAATAATTTTCTAGAATTTGTTATTGCTTTCCCTGTGGATATAGAACCTACTAATTTGGTGAGAAAGATAGAGCATATATTGAACAGATATGAGAATAGGTTTACTTATTTTATTGATAGAGTGAGTGGCTTAAGAGACGAAGAAGAAAAAAAGAATGCAAAGTATGCTTTAATAAGCGCTACTGGATTATACCAACTCTATAAGATATTGAGGCATTATATTATTACTATTAAAAAAACGAATAATTTACAATTGGCTTTGATTTTGCAGATGACTATGCCTATGATTACAAAGATAGCCAAAGCAAATATGAGAGCTACCGAAGCATTTGCTAAGGGCATACCTATAGGAGACGGAATTGGACCTATGGTAGCTGCAAAACTTAAAACAAAAGAAGGTAAGGAGATTGCTAAAGAAGTAGTTATAAGTAAAGAGAAGTTTGCTGACAGAGATGTATATGTTATGAAAGCCATGGGCCCTGGTGCTGCATTAGGCAAGTTAGGTGATGCTGTTGAAAAAGCCGTTAAGACGTATAAAATTAACCACATCATTACAGTAGATGCTGCTGCTAAACTTGAAGGTGAAAAAACAGGTAGTGTGGCTCAAGGAGTTGGGGTTATGATGGGGGGTATAGGAGTAGAGAGACATAAGATAGAGGAACTAGCTATAAAATATGATATTCCTTTAGATGGTGTTATTATTAAAATGTCGCCTGAGGAGGCAAGCATTCATATGAAACCAGAAATATATAAAGCAGCTGACAAGGCCATTAAAGAATTACGATCTTTAATGGACTTAATACCAAAGAATGAGAAAGTATTAATTATAGGTGTGGGAAATACTTGTGGCGTAGGTAATAAAGTTAAGGATCTGAGCAAAACAGAAGATGTGTTAAAAAAGACGTGGAGAAGATTGAAAAAAGACAAAGAATGGGAAGATTATTTTGAAAAGGACTCTTCAAAGAAAAAGAGATGGAGATTATGAGTATTTTAAGCGATAGGGATATTAAGGAAAGAATAAAAGAAGGGAGTATTGTAATAGAACCCTTAGATTTAGATGAGCAATTGGGGCCAAGTTCTTTAGATTTAAGATTAGGAAATAAGTTTAGGGTGTTTAAGCATGCTCATGTGGATATCATAGATCCAAAAAATTATGATGATTCTTTACTGAGAGAATATGTGTTACAAAGAGGAAAAGTGAAGGTTCAAGAATATACTTATACAACATTATATATAAGTGATGAACCTTTTATTATACATCCTGGTGAATTTGTTTTAGCATCTACCTTAGAAAGGGTTAAGATACCTTATGACATAACTGCGAGATTAGAGGGAAGAAGTAGTTTAGGAAGACTGGGATTGTTAGTTCATGTTACTGCAGGATACATAGATCCGGGATTTGAAGGCAATATCACTTTAGAATTAGGGAATGTAGGTAAATTGCCATTGAAACTTTATCCTGGTATGAGAATATGCCAACTTGTTTTTGAGAGTATGACTTCTCCTACTACTATGCCTTATAATAAAAGAGAAAAAAGCAAATATAAGGATGAGAAAGGCGCTACTTCTAGCAGAATAAGCAAAGATTTCTAAAAGTTTTTAATTATATATATTAGTTATGCAAGCTGTTTATGAACATCTTTGTCCTGTTTGTGGAGGACCACTAACCTTTGAAGAAATTAAGAAAGGCATATGTTTTAAAAAATCTTTACCCCTTGATGCTTTTTATAAGGTTAAAGGTCTTGAAGAATTTGAGCAATTTTTTGGAAGAAAGTTAAGAGCTTTGCAAAGAGTTTGGGCTAATCGTGTATTGAGGCACGAAAGTTTTGCTATAGAAGCACCTACAGGTACAGGCAAAAGTAGTTTCGGTATTGCAATGGCAGAGTTTTTAGCTATGAAGGGTAAGAAGTGTTATATCTTAGTTCCTACTACTAATTTAGTAAAGCAGGCGTATGATAAGATTAAGAATAAAAGTAAAGTTATTGTTTTTCATAAAGATTTAAAGAATAAAGATGAAGTGTTAGATAAAATAAAAAAGGGAGATTTTAGCATACTTATTACTACTGCTGCTTTTTTAACTAAGCATTTTGATAAATTAGAAGGTAATGTTTTTGACTATATTTTTGTGGATGACTTGGATGCTGTTTTAAAAGCGTCTAGAAATATTAATAAAATCTTATTTCTTTTGGGTTATACTTTTAAAGATTTGAGAAGATCACAAGAGGAGCTTGAGAAAATAAGAAAGTGGAAAGGTATTTTAGTTATAGCTACGGCCACCTCTAAACCAGGAAAATCAACTCAATTATTAAGACAAGTTTTAGGTATTGATGCTAGTTCTTCTAAACATTCACTTCGTAATATAGAAGATTATTTGCTTCCTTCTCAGCATAAGGAAGAAAATTTGATAAATGTAATTAAGAAGTTAGAAGATGGCATAATTGTTTTCACAAATACAGAGGATGAAGCTAACAATTTGGTAAAAATGCTTAAAGATCGCGGCTTCAAAGTGGGAAATGCAGAACATATAGATTTATTTAAGGAAAAGGAATTAAATATTCTAGTAGGGGTAAGTGCGCCTTATGGAAAATTGGTTAGAGGATTAGATTTGCCAACGCGGGTTAAGTATGCAGTTTTCTATGAAGCACCCGTATTTCGCATAAAATTAAAGGAAGAGATAAGTGATAACTTAGTTAAAGTTTTGTTAAGTGTGTTTCGTAATCATGAAACTATTTCTAAACAATATTATGCTCTCTTACAGGATATCAATAAAGCAAGGGAAATTATAAAAGAAATACTTAATGATAAAAACTTCAAAGAGTATGCAATTAAAGGAGTAGTTATTAAAGATGAAGAGATACTTATACCTGATATAAAAACTTATATTCAAGCCTCAGGGAGAACTTCAAGAATGTACAGTAAAGGATTAACAAAAGGATTAAGTGTGGTTATAGATGAAGAGGAAATTTTAGATGCATTCGCTATAAGGGCTAGTTTTTACGATATTGATTTTAAGAAATGGGATGAAAAAGAGATACTATTAATAAAAAAGGAGATAGAAAAGGAAAGAGAAAGTATGTTAGCGAAAGGATGTGCGGAAGAGGAGTTAATCATACCGGCTTTAATGGTGGTAGAATCTCCTACTAAGGCCAAGCAAATTAGCAGATTTTTTGGAAAACCAGCTATTAAGATTAAAAATGGACAAGTTTTTTATGAAATTTTCAATGGCAAGTATGTGCTTACAATTACTGCATCTTTGGGTCATGTGGTCGACCTAATCACTCGTAACTATTATCACGGAGTTGAAGTAGATTTATCTTCTAAGAGTGTTGTACCTCATTATGATTCTATAAAGAAGTGTGCTTCTAGCGGTATCCAGTTTGTAGATGAAAATAAACAATGTGACGATCTTTTTGATTCTAAGAATATAATAGAGAATGTAAGGCAAGTAGCATATGAAGAAGGATGGGTTATTATTGCTACAGATCCTGATACTGAAGGAGAAAAAATAGCATGGGACATTTCTAACTTAGCGGGGTTTTCCAAAGTTGCAAGAGCTGAATTTCATGAAATTACCAAAAATGCTGTGATTCACGCGTTGAATAACTTAAGGGAAATTAAACAATCTCAAGTGGATGCTCAAATTGTTAGAAGAGTAGAGGATAGATGGATAGGGTTTGAGTTGAGCAAAAAAGTACAGGAGTATTTTAAAAGGTCTGGACTTTCTGCTGGTCGCGTTCAAACGCCTGTTTTAGGGTGGATTATTGAGGCATATGATAAAAGTAAAGAAAAAAAGAAGGAGTGTATATTACATATAAATGATAAAAAAGTGATTATAGAAGAGAATTGTAATTACACAGATAAAGTAAAGGTAAAAGTTAAGGTTGTGAAAGAAAGAAAAGAAGAAATGATGCCCTTGCCTCCTTACACTACTGATGAGGTTCTTAAAGATGCTAATAAAATACTTAAACTTTCTGCAACCGACGCTATGAATTCTTTACAAAAGTTATTTGAAAATGGTTTAATAACTTATCATAGAACAGACTCTACTCGTGTATCAGATAAAGGACTTGATGTTGCAAAAATGTTTTTGGGTGATAAAGCAGTATTAAGGAGATGGGAATATGGAGAAGAGGGAGCACATGAATGTATAAGACCTACCAAACCTTTAACTAAACAAGATGTTTTAACTATGATAGAACAAGGTATTTTAAGAGTCTCTGACACACTATCTTCTAAGGATTTAGCTTTATATGATCTTATATTTAGAAGGTTCATGGCTTCTCAATCACCCAAGATTCTAGTTACTAGGGTTGTTTATGCTTTTAATGTTGATGGTAAAATGTTTGAAAAAGAGGAAATAAGAAGATATGAAGGAAGAGCTTATGAACTTTATCCTTATTTAGGATTCCCTTTAGACTTGAAAGAAGGAGAATATGACGGAAGAATAGAGACAAGATGGGTTCCTAAATATTATCCTTTAACACAAGCAGATGCTATTAGATTAATGAAAGAGAGGGGTATTGGTAGACCTAGTACTTACGCAACTATTCTTTCTAAATTATTAAAGCGCAGGTATGTTGTTGAGAAAGGAAGATTCTTAATACCTACAAGTTTAGGGAGAAAAGTTTATAATTTTCTTATGAATAACTATGAAGAGTATGTTAGCGAATCCACTACTAGAAAAATATACGAGATCATGGATAAGGTAGAACAAGGAGAATTAGAAGGCAACATGGTGCTTATAGATTTATACAAGAAAATTAAAGCAATAACTTATCCTTCTAAAATTATATAAGGTTTTTTATGTCTTTTATGTCATATGAGAAATATTTTGGTTTTTCAGAAGGTTTTAGTTTTTTGATCATATCATGCACATGAGGATGAATAAGATAAGCATCAATACTTAGGAGTTGAGCAAAAGAAATATCAGAAAGGTTATTTGTTACTAAAATAGAAGAGGAAGGATAAAGGGCATAATTACTAAGTAAAGCATCTTTGAAGAACAAACTTGGTTTTCCTACAAATACTTTATTATATTTACCACATTCTTTTAAATAAGACAAGACAGGTAGAGTTATGGGAAATATTTCTTCTCCTATCTTCCAAAATATGGCATTATCTAAATGGTAAACTGTAGGTTTTTCTTCATCTTTACTTAATGATATTCTTAAGCACGCTCCTCTCAATTTTTCATAGGTTAAAGTTCTATCTATTCCTATGACAATATGTTTAGAATTTTTACTTATTTCTATTCCTTCTTTCTCTAATTCTTTTAATAGGCCGTATTCCCCGATGAGGTATATTTTGTTTATGTTTTGTGATTTAAGCAAATGTATAAGAGCATCTGTGGAGGTAAATAAGTTTTTATCTTCGATATCTTCTAAGCCTTTTTCATATAATTTTTTTATGAATTGGCTTTTTGAATATGCAGAGTTATTGCTTAAAAGTATTACTTTTTTATCTTCTGCTTTAAGATGTTCAAATATGTTAATGAATTGATCATTGAGATCTCTCCAATTCCATATAAAGCCATCAAGATTAAAAAGCCAAGTAGTGTATTTAAGCACCATATTTATGAGAAGTATTAAAAATTATTTAAAGTTTAGTGAAAAACTAAAATTAAGGTGAAAATATGATGAACTTACAATTTATTAGCATAGGTGCTTTTAAAGATATGCTTGATGCGTTACATGCTTTACTTACAGAAGGTACATTTGTTATTAATGATAAAGGTATTTCTTTTAAGGCAACTGATCCTACTATGGTCACTTTAGTTGAATTGTTCTACGGAAAGGATAATTTTAACATTTATGAAGTAGAAGGAGAAGTTTATTTAACCTTAAACATTGATCTGTTAAGACAAAGTTTGAAAAAAACTAAAAGCACAGACAAGGTTAGTTTTGTAATTGATAAGGAGAATATTAATAGGCTCAATGTAATAATAGAAGGAAAACATATTAAAAAGTTCGTATTACCTATTTTAGAAAGTGAGATAAAAGAAATACCCGAACTTAATTTAGAATTTAAAGGAGAGGCAGAGATACTTTCTAGTTTATTTGCTGAAACTGTGGAAGATGCATCTCATATTTCAGATGTTTTGGCTTTTAAGTTTAATTCTGACGAGTTAGTGATGGAAGCGGAAAGTGAATTAACTTCTTTAAGCGCTCGATTTTCTAAAGATGTTGAAGGAGTTATAGATATAAAAGCGGAAGGAGAAGTAGTTGCTAAGTATTCTATAGATTATCTTAAAAAAATAATTAAAGCTAAAAAGATTTCGCCTACGGTTAAGATATCTATAAATCAAGATGCTCCTGCAAGATTTGATTTTAGGGATAGCGATGACTTATGGATGTATTATGTTTTAGCTCCACGAGTTGAGGAGTAAAATGCTGTGGTTAATAGGATGCGGAATATGGGAACCAAAGGATATGTCTTTAAAAGCATACGAAATTCTTAAAACTGCCGATAAAGTATATTTAGAGGATTATACTTCTAAAACAGCAATAACTAAGAATTCTTTAGAAGAGTTGTTACATAGAGATGTTATAAGTTTAAATCGAGAAAAAGTGGAGAACTATAACTGGTTATTAGAAGAAGCAAACTCTAAAAATATTGCTTTAGTTATTAAAGGCGACGTTTTTGCAGCGACCACTCATTATTCTATATATCTTGCCAGTCAAAAGAAAGGTATAGAAGTTGAGGTAATTCATGGTTCTAGTGTTTTTACAGCCGTAGGTAAAGTAGGATTGTCTCTTTATCGTTATGGTATGGTTGTGTCTTTGCCGCATCCTAGCCTATTTCCTACCTATCCTACTAGTCCTTTTGAAAAAATAAAGAAGAATCTTAAAAACGAGATGCATACTTTGGTGCTTTTAGATATAGGTATGAAAGCAATAGAGGGTTTGAATTTGTTGGAAAAGTATTTGGGCAATGTGAAAATTGTGGTGTGTTATGGTTTGGGAAGCAAGAATGAAAAAATATTTAAAGGTACTATTAAAGATCTAAAAAGAAGAGTGATGTACTTAGATGATAAAGCTACTTGTTTTGTTGTTCCTGCTAAAAGATTAGAGTTTTATGAAACATTGTAGTTGCGTTAACTATAAATAATTTCTCTGCCCTAATTTCTCTATGGCAGAGAAATTATTCTCTTTAACCAAAGAAATTAAAAACAAACCAAATCTTAAAAAAGCTATCTCAGCAACAATAGGATCAGTTCTATTAGTTGTATTCACAATAGCCATA
>WAPH01000017.1 GCA_015520895.1 Nanobdellati archaeon
CTCTATAACCGTAGAAAGCCTATCAAATCCTGATAAGTACTGTATGGCTAATTTTACTAATTCTTATCTTTCATCTTCAGATATAGCTTACTTTATCTTTCATTCAAGTAATTGCTCATTCTCTTGTTCAGAAGGAGAGAAGTATAAGGTTGTAGTTGCAACAGAATGTGGAACTTATAAGTTTGTTAGGGATTGTTAATAAGGAAAGTACTATTTTTTAAAACTTTTTTATCATTAATATTTTATGGAATGGAAAATTGTTGAGGCTAAAGGTTATGATTATCTTGAGATGAAAATCAATGCTGGAGATGAAGTATATGCTCAATTAGGTTCTTATTTAATGCATATAGGGGATGTGCAAATAGAGTCTAAAGCTTATGGAGGCATAGGTAGTGCATTGAAAAGAGCATTTTTAGGAGGAGAAAGTTTCTTTCTTAATCGTATAACAACACAATCACAAGGTTATGTATATTTAGCGCCTTATTTACCTGGGGAGATAAAACATATGACTATTAGTAATCCTTTGTATGTACGAGATGCATCGTATTTTGCGAGTTATGGTGCTTTGAACATTACATCCAAATTTATTGGTTTGAGAGGATTTTTTACATCAGGAGGATTTTTTTGGTTATATGTGGAGGGGCAAGGAGACCTGTGGCTTAACTCTTATGGATCTCTTGTAGAGATTGGCCTTAAAGCAGGAGAAGAAATTACAGTGGATAATGGCAATCTTGTTGCTTATGAATCTTCCTTGAAAATAGAAACTAAAAAACTAGGTAGTATGAAAACTTTTTTGTTTGGAGGGGAAGGGTTAGTGTTTAAGATGACGGGTCCTGGAAAAGTATATCTTCAAACACGTAATCTCTATCAATTTATTGCATCTATGCTCGGAAGATTACACAAGTGATATTATATGTTAGAGACGTTCACTGCTTATTTATCGGGAATGTTGGCCTCTTTTACTCCTTGCATGGTCGCTTTGTATCCTTTATTATTTTTCAGACTTTCTAGAGAAGAAAAAGTTAAAAAAACATTATTTTTACTTTCTTTAGGATTTTTATTAGTATTTGCTTTGATTGCATTGTTTTTATCACAAATTGATTTTGAAAAAATTAGATTTGGTTTTGGTTTAGTATTAGTGTTTTTAGGATTGGCAGGAATATTTAAAATACTGCCTAATTTAAGCACAAATATAAATACTATAAACCCTTTTATTTTTGGGATTACTATGGCTCTTGTATTTTCTACAAACCCATGTTCTCTTCCTTTTCTTTTAACTATTTTATCTGGAAGTATGGCTCTTAACTTTAATATTCTTTCATCTTTAATCTTTTTTTCGCTGGGTTTGTTAACACCTACTATTGTGTTTGCTTTGATTGGTAATGCTGCTATTACTCACATACTTATGAAACATGCATCTAAAGTCCATTATATTGAGAAATTTCTTAATTTTTTGTTAATTGTTACAGGTATTTACTTGGTTTTCTCTATTCATTCTCTAAATGAATGGTCTTTGTGGTTATCTTCTGCCTTAATTCTCGGAACCTTTATAGGGATTGCATGGCTTTTATTTCCTGATGTTAAGAAGGAACCCTTTATTATTTTTATTTTTTTATCTTTACTTTTTATTCTTAGTGCTTTTGTATTTCATTGTAAAGAATACGTCTCTCAAACTCCTGCATTAAATAATACATGTTCTTATAATCCAGATCAATGCGAATCATGTATGATATGTAGTTATTTGTTTCTTATAGCGACTTTTTCAGCGACATTAGCTTTATATTTTAGATATTATAGAAAATGTTCATCTCTTAAAACAATAAAGTTTAAGGTGAAATGGTGATACTAGAGTTATTTGCATTTTTTATTTTATTGGCGTTATCAGCTTTTTTTAGTTCATCGGAAACAGCAATTCTGTCTTTGAATAAACTAACATTAAGGTATTTAGTAGGCAAGGATTCTGTAATACTTAAGCAATATCATCGCATTCTCATAACTATATTAATAGGCAACAATGTTGTTAATCTTTCCATGGCGAGTTTAGCTACATCTATGGTTTATAACGTCTTTCCTAATTATGCAGTAAGTATTGCCACTTTTATTACTACTTTAATCGTTTTGATTTTTGGCGAAATATTTCCTAAAAGTTTAGCTTTAAAACATAATAAGATATTAGTTAAAATTTATTTCCCATTTTTATCATTTTTTTACTATTTCTTTTTACCTTTAACATTATTATTTGAAAAATTTTCAAAATTTTTAAGGTTCGATATAACAGAGGCCAAAATAAGTATAGACAGAGAAGAATTTGAAGAAGTTGTGGAGCATGCTCATAGCGAGGGAATATTGGACAAGGAAGATAAAGAACTTATACGAAATCTTTTAATTTATACTCATAAAAAGGCGAGAGATGTTATGATACCTTTTACTCATGTAAAAGTATTAAATCAGAACATAACCATAGAAGATGCATTAAAAAAAGCAGCAAAATACAGGTTTAGTAGGTATCCTGTTTATGATAAGCGTCCTTCTAACATTGTAGGTATGGTTCATCTTAAAGATCTTTTAATGTACGAGAAAGATAAAAGAGTTAAAGATGCGAAGAGAAGAATATTGGTAGTGAAGGAAGAAGAACTTATTGATAATATCCTTAAAAAAATGAAAAATGAAAAAACTCATTTAGCTTTGGTTAAGAAAGGTAAGAAACCTGTAGGTATAATAACTTTAGAAGAGATTTTAGAGGAATTAATAGGAGAGATAGAGGATGAGATCGTTTAAATACATTCTCCTTTTTTATATGCCTTAATGATTTCATTTAAGGCGTATTTATTACCCATCATGTATCCAGAAGGCAAGATACAATATTTATATTTTCCATTTTCTATTATTTTAGTACCATTATATTCTTCACATATTGCCTTTTCTTCCTTTTCTCCATAGAAGTAACCTTCCTTATCTTGAGATTTTGTAGGATATCCTATCATTACTAAAGGAGATTGATTTCTAAAGCAAACCATTAAGGGGACCCCTCCTCTCCATTTTGGAAGCATACTACTTATTTCTTTTACTTTTTCGCTATTAATAGAGATATAAGTTATATTTATATTAGATGGTAAGGATTCTTTAAGATGTGTACAATGAGGGCAGGTGAATGAGTAAACTAGATAGATCGAACCTTTTGTATGAGTTACCGAAGTATAAGCAAGATGATTATAATTATAATAAAGAAATACGATTAATAGAAGTATACCTGCGATTAAGTGTAAATGTTTACTATGTTTTTCTTTCCATTTAAGGATATTTTGAGGACTGATGCCTGTTGCAACAAGAAATGTTATTAATATCATTGGGGAAATGAACAATAAATTGTAATATGTAAGTATGAATAACTTGTTCGCGCTACTGCTTATCATACCTAAAGCAGTAAGGTATGGGCCGGAAGAACAAGGTAATAGGAGTGCAGATAAAACAAAGGCAATAGGTATTGTTGAAAAAGGACTTTCAACCAATTTCGAAAATTTTTTTACATACTTTCTTAGAGATAAAGGCATTTCCATAGCACTAAATCCTTTAGCCTCTTTAAAATATCCATTAAATTCTGCAGCAATCATTATTATTAAAAGAATATTTAATATGTAATACAATGTATTACTTTGTAATACTTTTGTAATACTTAAAATACCTAAGCCGTAAAATAAATAAAGAATAAATACTGTAGATGAAAAAAGCAAACCACCTATTACTACCTCTTTTTTCCCTTTTTTAAGAAGCAAATTTGCTAAAAGTATTGCTTGAACAGTGAGTGTGCATGGGTTAATTGCATCTACCAACGCTAAGAAAGTTAAGGTTAGAAAATCCACAACATTCACCTTTTAGAATGGAGTTTAGATAAATCAATAAAATATTTTCCTTCCGCGACTTTTACTACTATTGCTTTTTCTTTAATTATTTTATCTATGTTTATTCTATATTTTCCTGGTTTCTCTACTATGATGCTTTCTATGTCAAATGAAACAACTTTTTCAGGAGAGGGCATTGAACTTTTTATTATTTCTTCTACATCTTTTTCTATCTCTTTTATTTCCGAATTACTAAGTTTTTCATATTTTTTCAAAGATTCTTTTGTTTTGAAGTAAAGAAAATACTTGCTACCGCATTTAGAGCATCCTTTTATGAGCTCTGGATCTCCGTCCTCATATATTGTACCGCATTTTAAACATTTATGCATGTTATCACTTAACTTTAAGAACGGCGTAGTTTTTACGACTTTTTATTTCTTTAATAGCATCAGCATTTCCTATTAAAGTAATTCCGTCATCTTGTTTAAACTTTTTAAGAAACTTCCAAAAACCCTTTTCCTCTTCTTTTACTATACTCGCTATTTCTATTCCTTTAAATTTTTCTATATCTGCTGCATTCATGGCTTCTTCTATTAACATAGCCTCTTCTTTTGGATTAAGTTTTTTAGGGATGATCAGTATTCTATTTTTCTTTCTAATCATGTTAATTACTTTCCTTGGTTTCATTTTCTTAAAATCTTCATAAGGCAAGTATTCGATGTTTAATTCTGTCATTTTTATCCCTTTGAAACCAGTTCTATTAATTTTTCATAAAAATAGTCCATGCCCTTTCCTGTTTTAGCACTAATGCCTACTACTTCGTAATTAGGGAATACTTCTCTAATTTTATGAGCTGAAGCTTTTTTTAAGTCTATTTTGTTTGCAGCTATTATAAATGGAATGCCTCTTGACTCTAAATTGCCTAATATTGTTACATTAACTTGAGTTAAAGGATCTTGAGCAGCATCTACTACCATTACGACAGCATCTATATTTTCTAACCATTTGATTGCATCTATTACCCCTTTAGTTGCTTCTTTAGCCCTTGCTTTTGCTTCCTGCTTTTTAAGGCCGTGTTTAAGAAAATCCTCGTAATCAATTTTTGTTGCTATACCAGGCGTATCTACTAAATCAATCTCTACTTCTTTATCTCCTTTTTTTATAATTACGCTTTCTTTAATCACGACTTCTCGTGTTTCATGAGGAATAGATGAAGAAACTGTAAAACCTTCGTCTGTAAAATCTTGACTTATGCGGTTAGCTAATGTGGATTTACCTGCATTTGGAGGTCCGTAAAAACCAACTTTTATTTTCTTCTTTCTTTTAAAAAGTTTAGAAATAAAAGATTTCTTAATAATATTTTTTATCCTTTTAAACACCATACAATAATATTCTTTTGAACTTTTATAAAATTTACTTTTTCTTTTCACGCATTTGCTGTTGACCATTACAAATTTAAATGTATGTTCAAGATGAATATTTAAGGTGTTGAGCATGAAGATAGGTATTGTAGGAAGTGGTTATGTTGGGCTAGTTACAGGAGTATGTTTTACATTGAAAGATCACGAGGTAATTTTAGTTGACGTAGTGAAAGAAAAGGTTGATGCTATTAACAAAGGAATCTCTCCTATTTATGAGCCGGGTTTAGATGAAATATTAAAAGAGGCTTTAGAACGTAACATCTTAAGGGCAACAACTTCTTACGAAGAGATGATGAAAGAAGCTGATGTTGTCTTTATAGCTGTTCCTACTCCTTCTAAACCTGACGGTAGTATGGATGTAAGATTTATAGAGGCTGTTGCTAAGCAAATTGTAGAGACTCTGAACAAAATGGAACCTCGCAATTTGGTATTTGTGATGAAATCTACGGTTTTGCCAGGTACTACTGAAAATATATTTAAAGCACTTATTTTAGCAGGTATAAGAGATGAGTGGAAAGGAAAGATTAGCTTTACTATGAACCCTGAATTTTTAAGAGAGGGTATGGCAGTGGAAGATTTTCTTAATCCTGACAGGGTTGTAATAGGTGCAGATAATGATTACGGAAGAGAAGTTTTAGTTAAAATCTACAGGGATTTTGTCGATAATGAGAAGATATTAATAGTGCCGATAAAAGTTGCAGAACTTATTAAATATGCATCAAATGCCTTTTTATCTATGAAGATCTCTTTTGCTAACGAAATAGGTAATTTAGCTAAATCTTTAGGAATAGACGTATATGAGGTTATGGAAGGAGTTGGTATGGATAAACGTATAGGTAGAGCTTTTCTAAATGCAGGATTAGGTTTTGGAGGTAGCTGTTTTCCTAAGGATGTGTCTGCATTACTTAATTTCGGTAGAAGCTTAGGTCATGAAATGAAGTTGTTAGAAGCTACTTTAGAGGTAAATAAAAAACAACCTTCTAAACTTGTTGATTTGGCTTTAAAGAGATATAGGAGTTTGGAAGGTAAGGAGGTTGTTGTTTTGGGTTTAGCTTTTAAGCCTAATACTGATGATGTTAGAGAAAGCAGAGCATTGGAATTAATAAAAGAATTGTTGGAAAAAGGTGTGGCTAAAGTACATGCATATGATCCAAAAGCAATAGATAATGCTAAAACAGTTTTGGATGATGAAAGAATAATCTATCATAATTCTTTAGAGAGTGCTTTAGGAAGTGCAGATATCGTTTTTATTGCCACAGAATGGCAAGATTTTGCTGATGAGTCTCTCTATGAAGGTAAAGAAGTATTTGATGGAAGGAAAGTTATAAAAGGGGAAAAAGCGAAGTATTATGAAGGTATTTGTTGGTAGGTAATTGCTATGGGAAGAGTAGGTAGGGTGGTTGCTGCAAACAATGATTTTGTAGTAATAAAGAAACAAATAGATGCTCAAGTAGAACTTGGAAGTTTACTTTATATTTCTATAGGTAGTTCCAAAGCAATTTATCAGGTTTATGAAATGGAACAAGGAAGTCAAATGCAACAAAGAGAAAGAGAATACCTGGCAGAGATGTTAAATGAAGAAGGTGTTGAGATTAAAGATAAAGCTTTGAGGAGTTATGTGTTGATTAAAGCTAAGCCTTTGGTGTTGATTGAAAATGGCTCTTTAAAACATGTGAAACTTATCCCTGAAATGTATGCAGATGCTTATGAGTTAACTGATGAGATTGCAGAGACTTTGTTAACTTACGATCAAGGTATAGGGGTTGGAATGTTAAGGAGCGGGTCTAAAGAATTGGAAGCAGAAGTAAGAGTCGATGCTATCAAACTTATAAATCATCATATATTTATAGGCGCAACAACAGGAAGAGGTAAGAGTAATTTGTTGAAGGTTATGGTTTTACAACTTTTGGATCATGCTGAATTGGGTATGGTTATATTTGATCCTCATGACGAATATATTGGGAGAGGAGGGGAAAAAGGATTAAAGGACCTAAATAGGCAAGAAGTTATTTATTTTTCATCACAGCCTTTAACTTCTTATCCTTATTATCGCACTCTTGTTTTTGACATTCGTAACTTAAAACCATCTCATTTTATGAGTGTTTTTGAGTATAGTGAAGCACAACAACAAGCGTTGTATTTGCTCTGGAAGGTTGCGAAGGAAGGGTGGGTTGATAAGTTGCTAAACATGCAAGAGCAAGATGATACATGGAAATTTTTAGTTAATAAAGGTAATGTAGATCCCCGCACATTAGAAGTATTGAAGAGAAAAATAATGGTTGCTATAAATGCAGGATTTGAGGTTGTAAATGACGAGATAAGAGTGAAGTATCAAGGCATATTTAAAAAAGATTATGGGGAGACTATGTTAAATGATTTATTAAATATGGTTGAGCAAGGTAAAAAGGTTATTGTGGATACTTCTGCTTTGAGTTATACTGAGGAGTTGCTTGTTTCAGGAGTTATAACAGAGGAGTTGCTTCATAGGTATAAAGCTTATAAGAAATCCGGTAAGCTGAAGGATAAAGCGAAGGTTGCTATTGTTTTAGAGGAAGCTCCCAGGGTTCTTGGAAAGGAAGCTTTAAAGAAGGATGGCAATATTTTTGGTACTGTGGCAAGAGAGGGAAGGAAATTTAATGTTGGATTAATTGCTATTACTCAATTACCTTCTTTAATTCCAGATGAGATCTTGGCTAACATGAATACTAAAATTATTTTAGGTATGGAAATGAATCGTGAAAGAGAAGCAATAATCGCCAGTGCACCTCACGATTTAAGTAAAGATTCTAAGGTTATTGCTAGTCTGGAAAAAGGAGAGGCAATAATAACTTCTATTTTTACAGGTTTTCCTGTTCCTGTTAAGATTTATAAGTTTGAGGATTTATTGTATGAGAGAAAAGAAGAAAATAAAACTATAGTTAAAGGATTTAGCGAGGAGCTGAAAATATGAAAGCAAGATTGTGTTACTCGATTAAAGGTATCGTTGTTATAGATGATAAAGGTAGGGTTATAGCTAAAAAGGATCTTACACCAGAGCAATTAGACAAAGCTTTGAGAAGCGAGAAACTTTTATCTGAGGAAAAGGAGCTATTGAATAAGCTAAAAGGATATGAGATTGTTAGCGAAGTAAAAAAGGAAGGCATTAAACAAGAGATCAGTTGTTGTAGGAAAGTTAGAGAAAGAATGAGGGTATTCGCTAAGGAAGATGAAATAAAGCAAAGGATTTTTAATATAACTTCTTTGAGATTTAAAGCATCTCTTACTAAAGATAAAATTGTTGTGATGCTTGCAACTGCGATAGCAGGATATGAAAAAATTTTGAATGATGAAGTTGTAAGGTTAAAGGAATTAGTTGTTTATGCATACCCTGGGTTTTATGAGAGTGTAGGAGATAACAAAAAGTTTGTTAAGTTATTGTCGAAGGGGAAAGCAAAGCCTATTGGAAAGTTAGAAGGAGTACCTTATGAATCTGATTTTATGGAAGTAATAAGACAAATCGCCAATAATACTTATGAGTTGTTTGAGTTAAAAGAAAAACTTGAAAAATTAATGTTTAAGTATGTGAGAGAAGTTATGCCTAATACTTCCTATCTTATAGGCGAGAAGTTAGCAGCTAAACTTTTAGAGGAATCAGGGAGTTTAGAGAAACTTGCCAAGATGCCAAGTTCAACTATTCAAGTGATAGGAGCAGAGAAAGCGCTTTTTATGCATCTTTTAGGAAAGGGTAAAAGCCCAAAACACGGGATTATTTTTTTGAGTGAGTATATTCAAAGAACTCCTGAAAGAAAGAGAGGCAAAGTTGCGAGAATTCTAGCTTTAAAAATCTCAAAAGCAGCAAAACTTGATTATTTTGATAAAGGCAAAGTCTTTAAAGGAGACGAAATAAAGAGAGAGTTAGAAGATGCCTTGCTAAAACTTTCTTAATTTTTTTGTCCTTCTTTGAAAAAATACTTTTTTCCTGAACGTATAAACTATAATTTATGCTAAAATGTATTATTACCAAAAAGATCATTAAAACTCCTGACACGATATGAACTTCTTTTATGAACCCATGCAATAATCCTCCACCTAATTCAAATAACAATGCAATACCTGTTAGTGCAACAAAAACGAAATCTATTAACAGTAAAGTAGATATTATTAATCGCCATTCAATTTTATCCATTTTATCACCTTACTTCTTGCAGACAATATTATCAAAGGGGCAAATTGTTCTATTTTCCAGAATCCTTCATCAGTAACCCTATAATGGATTACTACGTGTTTTCCTTTTAATTTGTCGTAATTGTCTTTCCAATACACTTCATTATTGTCGTAGGTATATTGGCCTCTGAACGATACAGTAACACCTTTATCTAAAGTTGCATCACCGTACTCATCAATTTCTATTATGATTCCTTCTACTGTGTTATATTCCGAGGAGTAAAAAAAGTATCCTAAGCCTATTATGCCTCCTATAACTAGCACAATCATACTATAAAATAGAGCACGTTTCTTATCAGTATAATCTCTAAATGACATCGATACTACCTTCTTAATCTAATAACTTATTGCTAGGTGAAACCATATTAATAACTTTATGAAACTATTGTGCAAACCCTATAAACATCCTACCAAAAGGCTTAAAAATAAGAATCTATAATTCCAATTCTTATTCCTTATCATCCATTTGCCAATTCTAAATCAGCAACCCATACACCCCTAGGAACGAGGTTCTGAGGGACAGAGGACCAATGGACACCCGGGTCCATTAGTTCAAGTTGTAAGGGTTAGGAAGATAAAATATATTTTCTGGATTATTTTTAAAATGAGATTCCTAAGAAACCTAATAATTAATTCAAAATTTTTAGATCGAGTAAATAAATATTTACAGATACATTAAATCAAAAAAGTAAATCTAAACTAAATTTGCTCAAAAACCCTAACAACATTACTCTCTAATCCCGATGAAAAATAATACAAAGTTTGGATTAACTTTAACATCGTGGCACTAAATAACTATCAAAAATAAATTCTTATAGTTAGAGAAAGAATTTCCTGAACTGGTAGAGGAGGTAGAACATTGTAAACAAGAAGATAACCAAACCTCATGTGAAATCTTTAAAACCATAGATTATGAGCATGCTGTTGCTGTGTTGTGGAAGGGACTGAAGGAAGCAAATCAAAAAATTGAAATATTGGAGAAAGAGTTATGCACTGCAAATCTTTATTGTTTTTAATTTTTTGAGATCTCTCTTTGCATGTTCTGTTAGCAACACTTTATACATTATAGTTCCCCTTTTAATTCTTCCATTGCTTCCTCCAATTCATATAAATCTTTCTTCTCCTTTTTGTTTTTAAAACTTCCTAACAATCGATCTTACAAACTTATGATAATAATGGCAGTAATTGCCAAAATAATCGCAAGTATCTCGTTGATCTTTAATTTCTCCTTAAAAATAAGATAGGCCCATAAGCTGCTAATTATTGCTGAAGAAGTGAGAATTATTAAAGGTAAGGAAGCATGTTCGCTAAGTTGCAGCGATTTCATGTAAAAATAAATTGCCATTAATGTTCCATAAGCCATAACCCCTAAAGCCATATATTCGTCCTTAGCTTTCGGTTTAGTAATCTCTTTTCTCTTAACTACTGCATAAAATAAAGCTGCAAGCAATAAACCAAGTTCAGTAAAGTAAACAAGATTCCACGTTGAAGTATTAGCAAAGTAATGTTTTATTATTACTGCTTGTAAACCCCAAAGTATTGCTGCTGTCAGAGCATATATGATAGGTAAGAAACTCAGGGATTGATGCTTGGATAGATACAGAATTGATATTGAGGCGAGCATAGGTACTAAAGCTATAAAGTATATTTTAGGCGGTAATGTGGAAAAGAGCAATAACGAAAATATTATGGCAAACAAACTATGTGTTTGAGATATCGCAACGACCACTCCTATTTTACCTATTTTTAGCGCCTGAAGGAAAGCAACATAGGGTATGAAACCTAACAAAAACCCTGTAATTATTAAAAGCAGAGAGTTATAGCTAAATTTACTTATGAAGAAAGGAGTAAGTGGTAATAACATCCCTGATTCTCTTAAAATCATGATATCTAAAGCGTCCATTCTTTTTAGATATTTAGGAATGATATTCTCGATACTATATATCAAAGCAGCAATAAAAGCGTATATTGCAGCATGCATTTACATCTCCTTTTTAAAATCATCGTGCAAATCCTCGTAAATCTCACCTTTTAACTCCTTTGATATTTTATTAATAATGATTTTTTTTAGATCCTTGATCTCATAGTCTTTGACCTTAGCCACTTTATCAGCTTTGGCTAAGAGGTAAGGGTATCCGAGGTAGAGAGCATCGTTGCACAGCCCTATTATTTCTTCTAATGCAGAGATATCAAAAAAATCTTTATGCATCTCTATTCGTATTATTCTTCCATGGTTGTGGGTTTTTAACGCACCTATAACTGCGGGGTGCAAATCTCTTTTACCTATAGCTATAGGCGCATATAACCATGGAGCTTTAATATTTGCAAGGTCATTAATTTCATTAAGTATGTCTTTACCGCGATTGCTTAATATGTTAGAGAACTTTACTATACCTATTATATCACCGCCTTTTTCCTTGGCTTCCTTAAACACTTCTCCTACAACCTCTTTCTCTCCTGTAACCCCCATGTGTAAGCTACCATCCTTTAACACTATGACCTCGTTATAGTTATTAATAACATGCTTTATCATTGCCCATTCCATGAACCTTCTCGTTATTGCTGCTACGGTTGCGGGCTTAGCTTTAAAAGCACTACCCGTCAACGTCTCATCGTAAGCATTGAACTCTTGCATTTTTAAGCCGATCTCTATACCTGACCAGTGATAAGGCATTACATCATAATAAAGCTGTTCATCCTTTATTTTTGGTTTTACAACTGACAAGAATGATGTTTCTAAAATCCTACCTTTACTGGAAACCGCCACTACTCTACCAAATTCTATTGCCACCCCACTACCTTCTAACACTGTTTTGTTGCTGCCATCAATAGCCCATATTTCTCTTTTTTCCTTCCTCTCAAGCTTTTTAAAATTCTCATGATGTAATATAGGGGTTTCATAAAGCTCTTGATTACTCAAAACTGCTTTAATCTCTGATGGTTGTGATTCATAGCTTAAAAATCTTAGTATGTCCTCAATCACCTGAACCTCACCACTGCTCCTTCATTTAACCATTGAATCTCAAATTCTCCATAATTTGTGTATGTTTCGTTTTCATAGATAGGCTTTATATTACTAATCATATCTTTAGAAAACCCCTCAATAAACATTACGCATGGTTCAGAGGAAGATATCTTTATGTTTTGTGCTTGAGTTTCTGCGAGTAGAAAAGAATATTCTTTTATTTTTTGAGCACAGGAAGGAGGTATTTCTTTTTCAATGGATTGGGAAAACTCTTCAAATGCACTTCTTTCATTTATTTGCTCTTCCTCGCATGTTTTAGCAAATTTTTCAATTTCTATTCTTTCAAACTTTAAATCTTTTAGGTTACCTCTTAATACCATTATACGACCGCCTTTAACTTTTCCTCCAAATAAGAGATCTAGAGTTTCATTAACAAAAGTTACAGTCGCATAATCGAAATCTGTATATTGAGTATATGCTTTTGCATAAACATTTCTTATACTTAGAGGCTTGTAAAACGTAATAATTGCATCATAAGATTTTTCTTTTCTTTTTGAAATCTCTACTTTAATGCAGCCTTTCACACCTTCAATTATATAGGTTCCTTCCCACGTACCTTCTAAATTTAATACTTTCTCTTCCTTATATCCTAATTTTTCAGAAATATAAGTATTTGTTAGTGCAGTATATAAAATCAAAGTTAAAGCCAGTATTATTCCGAAGGATAATAGCAGCAATCTAGCATTCATTTTATTACCTCGTTATCTTTTGTGCTTTAACAAATTCATAAAGTTCTTTAGCTTTTTTGTTTTTCTCAAAATGCTCCCTTATAGGTTTTATTATTTCATCAAGTTCCTTAGCTAATGTTTCTTTCAAATCTAATGGATGCACTTCTCCTTTACTATAAGACTTTTCCATCTCTTCATAGCTTTTAAACTCTATATTACCTCCAAACTTAGCAGGTCTTTCAACTAAAACCTCGTCTTTTATTCTAAAAACAATTTCCTTGAAATATTGTAAAACAGGATTGTCATCCACTTGTTTTTCAGGAGCATAAGCCTTTCTTATTTTTCTTCTTATTTCTTCATAAGAATCATGAACAAAAATAGCAGTATCTGGTTTTGATTTGCTCATTTTGGATGTAATAAGCACATCTTTCCTTGAATCTTCATCCATTTGTTGAGGTTTAACCGGTCCTTGTAAACCCATTAACAAGTTATGATGAACTGCTATTGGTTTTTTCCATCCTAATTTCTCTGCTACCTCTCTCGCTAACATATTAACTTTACGCTGATCCAAACCTAATTGGCATATATCTATATTCATATAAAAAATATCTGATGCTTGCATTGACGGATAAAACACTACGGCAGCAGAATTATCTAAGCTCTCACTTCTTCCCGCTATTGTTAATGCTCTTAATGTCCTCCTTAATGTATGATTTCTAGCTATGGTTAGAACTATTTTCCAATATTCTTCATCTCCTATAAAATCTTTATGCCAATGAACTTTAACTTTACTTATATCTGCCAATCCTGATGCCCTCCAAACCTCTAAAAAATATTCGCCTGCTTTTCTTATCGCTTCTATGTCTCCTCCTAATTTATTGTTTATCCATGCAAAACTATCCGCCAAAAGTAAATGAAATTCTATGCCTGCTTGTTGCATTTCATTTATAAGAAGTGGTCTGTATACTCCTACAGGCAAATGAGCTAAACCGCTTGGCTCAAAACCGTCATAAGCAGTGGGTTTTGTTTTTGTTTCGAAGAGTCTTTTTAATTCTTGTTCTGTAATAATCTCATGAGCAAAACCTTTTATAATGTTAATTTTATCTTCTATATCCATAAAAATTATAAAGTTAATGTAACATTTAAATAAGTTATTGAGGTGATAGAATGCCAAGGAAAGTGTTAATGGCTATAAAGCTTATGCCTTCTTCGCCTGACATAGAAATGAATATGATTAAAAAGCAAGTAGAGCAGACGGCTTTAGAGTTAGGAGAAATAAAAGATATGAAAGAAGAACCTATTGCCTTTGGTTTAAAGGCTTTAAAGGTATTGTTAATGGTAGAGGATCAAGAAAGAATAGCTGAGAAAGTTGAAGAAAAGCTTAGCAATTTAGAAGGAATAGAAAGTGCGGAAGTAGAGAGTGTTACATTAATTTAACTTTATTTACGCATCTCTTATTCCTTCTTCTGTTACAACAAAAACAGCTTCTCCATCAGGCAAATTAGGACTATCAACAAGTCTTGCAATTCTTTTATTGCCTTTGCTTTTTCTTAAATATATTCTAAATGTTGCTGCGTGATGTAAAACATGACCTCCAGCTGCTTCAGTGGGATCTCCAAAGAACACATCTGGTTTGGCCATAACCTGGTTAGTAACATAAACCGCTAAGTTGAAAGTATCAGCATATTTTTGCAGAGTGTGTAAATGCCTATTGAGCTTTTGTTGTCTCTCTGCTAAACTCCCTCTACCAACATAATCTGCTCTGAAATGGGCAGTAATAGAATCAACAATAATTAATTTAATATTTTTTTCTTTAATAAGGTCTTTGGCTTTTTCCACAAGTAATATTTGATGATCTGAGTTATAAGCTCTTCCTACATAGACATTCTTTAGAGTTTCCTCAGAATTCAAGCCTATGGCTTTTGCCATCTGTTGTATTCTTTCTGGTCTGAATGTTTGTTCAGTATCGATATAAAGAACAGAACCTTCTAATCCTCCTTGATCTTTAGGTAATTGTACATTAACTGAAAGTTGATGAGCTATCTGCGTTTTAGCAGAACCAAAAGCCCCATAGCATTCAGTTATGCTTGCAGTTTCTATACCTCCTCCAAGCAATTCATCAAAAGATTTACTTCCTGTCGTTATTTTCCCTATTTTCTTTCTTTTCTCTAAAACTTTTAAACCCGACTCAAATCCCATATCTAATGCGTCTCGAGCAGCTGCTATTATTTTAGCAGCAACACCCTCTCCTATGTCTGCAATAGCTGCTAGTTCTGAAGGGGATGATGTTGCTATGATCATTAAGTCATCCATACCCATTTCTTCGAGTTTCTCAGCAGTTTTTGGTCCTACACCTGGCAAATCTTTTACACTTTTTATTTCGGTCATTTTATATCACCTCTTTTAGTTCTTTAAAATTATGAACTGTAACTTCCAATGTATTATTATAATCATTAACTTTTACAGTCCCTTTTATTTTAAAAAATCCTTTAAGTAATCTTTGTTCTACTCTTTCATAAAAAGCGTCTTTACCCTCTTTTTTTATTACTTCTTCTATTTCCTCTTCATACATACCTGCTAATTTTTCTGCATCTTGCCTAAAGAAATTCACAATTATAGAAGAGGTTCCATCATCTATGATGCCAGAGAGGATGAGAAGTTTTTCAGATTCTATGTTATGTATGTTGCATTTTTCCCCTTCTATTCTTTTTTTACATTTTGGACAAAATCTTAAAATGGGCTCTTTTCTAAAAAGTCGTGTAAAGTAACCTTTTATAGAGATATTTTCTTTATCTTTATTTATTTCTACTATGTTTTTATTTAAATATTCTCTTATTACTACTTCTCCTCCGTCTTTGTCCTTAACTTCTATTTTTTCATCTATTTTTTTAATTAATCCGTAATTTCCTAATCTTAATTCTACATTGCCATTATATGTTTCTTTCGTATAAGCTCTTATTATCTCTATAACATCTCCTTCTTCGTAATCAAAGTCATCTATTTGTTCATCCCACAAAACTAATCGTGTAATACCTGTTTCATCACCAACTAAAATGTTTTTTACTTTACCTTCACTTCCATCTTTCCTTGTGAATCTCGTTTCATCGAATATTCTTACTACTTTAACTTTTATGTTCACAGAACTCATACCAGGTGTTAAATCTTTTATTTTTAACTCTTCGTCCTCTTCAAATTCTTTTAAGTTTACACCTAGTTCTTTAGCTACAACATACGCAGCACCTACTTTAGAAATAATTCCTTCAAATTCTTCCTGCTTCTCATCTATCATTTTTAGAACTTCTTCTTCTCTTAAATCTTTTTCTTCTACTATTTTTTTAACTATTTTAACAAATTCTTCCATAAGAATCTTTATTTTGATGTATTTTTAAAACTCTTTATTTTGTAATTTTCCGTTAAATATTGTATGTTGTTAGATCTTGGGAGAATATTATATTTTTTGTAGGAAACATTTCTTTAAATTCGTATGATAGTTTTTCAATACCGTAATTAATAACAGGAGGAGCAAAATGTCTCAATATTATGGTTGATGCCCGTGTTTTACTGATCATTTTTTTTATATCTTCTTTTGATGCATGTCTAAACTCATTTGATTCTTTGTTCATAATGGCAAAATGAAGTATAAGTACATCTACATCTTTGTAATATTTAGAGAACTCAGGAAAATATTCTGTATCTGAGGGGTATCCAATACTTATGTCTTTAAAATCTATTCTTACTCCTACTCCGTATTTCTCATGATGAAGAGTAGGAGAGAATTTAAATCTGATATCTTCTAAATACTCATCATCAGGCTTTACAATAACATGATTTTTTAGAAGAGAAAGATGATAAGTACTTATGAGTTTATCACATCCTTTGTGCAATCCCGCCATACATGTATTAGTTATTAGCGTTACGTTTCTTTTATTATGTTGATAAAAATACGCGCTTTCTATTACACTTTCTGCTCCCCCATAATGATCTAAATGCTGATGAGTGATTATAATGTGTGTAAGTTTATTTAAAGGGAGTTTAAGTGATAAAGCATCTCTTAAAGCACAGGGACCAGGATCTATAAATATTTCTTTGTTTTTATGAGAGAGCCATACACCAGAGGTACGTAGGATTTGTGTTGCTAATACATATCTGCCGCCACCACTCCCTAAAATTGTGAGCTTCATTAAAGCACCTTGTTTGTTTCTTTATCTATCCAAGAAGCGTAATGAAGACTTATATCTTCTATTTTTAAAGCAATAACTTCTGCAACTTCATATTCATGATTTACAAGAATCTCATGTTTTACTCTTTCTAATAATTCTTCTCTTGTTTTTATAAAAAGCATTATTTCTTTTGATTCCTCAATATTACTATTCCACCAATATTTTGAGGTTATATTCTCTACCATGTTAATACATGCGGCTAAACGTTTATTTAGTAAAATGTTTGCTATTCGAGATGCATTATCTTTGCTACTTACTGTGGTGATAACTACATAATAATTTTCGTCCATTATACCGCCTCATATACAAGTTCTTTAAACTTCCCTATGGCTTTACCATTAATTCTTATTTCAAATTCTTGAGGAAGGTTAATTTTAATAACATAAGGAAGGTTGAGTGTTTCATAATGAAGATTTAGCTTTTTTCTTATAATGTCATAAGATAAATCAAGGGACAAATCTTTCACATCATCATATTTAATTTTTGCTTTAGTAACATTTATTTTTTTAGGAAAGTTTATAGAAAGTTCATGTGATATTCCTTTAACTTCTATATCTATTATTTTTTTAGTTAGACGAGCATAAGCATAAAATATATGTTCTTCTTTTTTTAAATCCACATTATCATATTCATTAGCTTCTAAGGAATCAAAAAGGTTCTTATAAATTTTATGTTTTCTGAGATAAATATATAAGGTATTATAGAGATAGTTAGAAGTAAAAGGCAATAACAACAAAATTTTATTCATTTCAGGATCCTCTTCTTTTAAAAGAAGATCTTTAAGAGCATTATCTATTTCTTTATGATTATTTGTTTTGTTTAAATAAATTATTCTTGCAATTTTTTCAATAATATTTTTTGGTATTTTCATTTTTAGATGATTATTGCTTTTAATTATGTTGTCGTAAAATTTTATGTCATTAGTGTGCTCTACATAATGCTTTAAAG